>JAKOVI010000097.1 GCA_029782135.1 Bacillota bacterium | reverse complement strand
GGGCCGTCTGCCGCCGAAACCACCAAGATCGCTCCGTCCATCTGGGCAGCACCGGTGATCATGTTCTTGACGTAGTCGGCGTGGCCCGGGCAGTCCACGTGGGCGTAGTGCCGCTTGTCGGTTTCATACTCCACATGGGAAGTATTGATGGTGATACCGCGCTCCCTTTCCTCCGGCGCCTTGTCAATCTCGTCAAACTTCATGAAGTTGGCTTTACCGGCTTTGGACAGCACCAGGGTGATCGCTGCGGTGGTCGTGGTCTTCCCATGGTCCACGTGCCCAATCGTCCCGATGTTGACGTGGGGCTTCGTGCGTTCAAACTTTTGTTTGGCCATTTTTTCTTCCTCCTTCAGACCCTAAAGGTATTATGGGTAAGAAACAAGCAAATAATTCTACGACTTCACAAGAAATCCTTCCAAAACCAATTATTTTTAACTTCGTAAAAAATAAAAACCCTTGCGGGTTTTTCTTGCTAAATGGAGCCCTCAACCAGAATCGAACTGGTGACCTCATCCTTACCATGGATGCGCTCTACCTACTGAGCTATGAGGGCATTTGGTTGCGGGGGTAGGATTTGAACCTACGACCTCCGGGTTATGAGCCCGACGAGCTGCCAGCTGCTCCACCCCGCGGTATAAACTTGTTCAGCCAGTAAGTCTTAGGGTATCTCTCTTCTAACTCTACCCTTTTGACTTTTTAAATGGTGGAGGGGGAAGGATTCGAACCTTCGAAGCGAGACGCAACAGATTTACAGTCTGCCCCCTTTGGCCACTCGGGAACCCCTCCACAACGGCGTCCGTTCCTGAACGCAAAATTTATTATACTGGATTAAAATCCGGATGTCAAGCAAAAGAGTCTGTCCTTTTTATGGTTTTTCTACCAGGGTCAGCCGCCATCGTCTAGCCCCAATCCGCACCGAACAGAAAAGCCGGGATTTAAGATCCCGGCCGATTTGTTACGCGTTGTTAACCTCTTCCCGTTTCTCCAGATAACGTTCGAGCTTGCGCTTGACCCTTTGCAACGCATTATCGATGGACTTCACATGCCGTCGCAGGTCCTTTGCAATCTCCTGATACGAACGGCCGTCCAAATAAGACATTAATACTTTCCACTCCAAATCGCTCAGGAATTCACCCATCTTATGCTCAATATCGACAAACTCTTCCCGGCTGATCACAAGCTCCTCCGGATCTGTCACCTTGGTGCCGGAAATCACATCCAGCAAAGTCCGGTCCGATTCCTCGTCATAAATGGGTTTATTCAGGGAAACATAGGAATTGAGGGGAATGTGCTTCTGCCGGGTGGCGGTTTTGATGGCGGTGATGATCTGCCGGGTGATACAAAGTTCGGCAAAGGCTCGGAAGGAAGATAACTTATCGTTGCGAAAATCGCGGATGGCTTTGTAAAGACCAATCATGCCCTCTTGGATGATATCTTCCCGATCCGCACCGATTAAAAAATAGGAACGCGCTTTGGCTCGTACAAAGTTCTTATACTTATTGATCAGATACTCTTGCGCAGAAGATTCACCCTGCCTGGCGGCTTCCACGATGTTCTCATCCAGCATTTCATCGTAGCATTCGAATTCCCGTTGGGGAGTGGCAGTCAAACTAATCGCCTCCAGCCAAGGATTTTTAACGGTTTGTCCACGAAAACATTATACAATAGTCAGCGATTACGGTCAAGAAAAAGCAACTGTTTTGCCGCTGGGGAAATACAGAAACAACCTAATTATACTGGGCGTCTCCGGGAATAATTAAATTCCGGGAATCTCAACCTTATCCGCCGTATCGGCCACGGGAGGAGAGAAAAATCCGGTTTACATCCCGTTACACCCTACTAATCAGCCTCTCACTGCTGACCGCCGGGCTGGTTGCCTCCCCTCACCTCTGGGCACGGCGCCCCGGGTTTTTGGGCCTCCCCGCATCGGTGGGATCCCCTCCACGGGCTTGTCTAGGCAAAAGACCTCCCGACGGTTAACCCAAGCGGTACGGCAGCTTCAGAATACGGCTGTGGTCTTAGAGCACCAGGACGAGACCTGAACGGTCACGCCAAAGGAACTGGTGGACAAACCCGGCCAAAAGGGGTAGAGAGCCCTGGCCGAACGGATCTTTATCCGCGCCGGCCGCGAGATCCGCCGGAAACAACTCTCCCTCAAAACCTACAAGCCTCACCCAGAAATTGTAAAGGCCGCTAAACTCCCGACAACTTGACCTGACCCCAATTTATGTACCATCAGCAATGTTAGTCCAGTAACTCTTAAACAACAATTATGAGATCGTGACTAAGGTCGATGCGTACTCAACCGGTGTTAAGTTACCAAGAGAACTATGGGGACGAAATTGATTGTAGTCATGTCGCCAGTCCTCCAGGATTGCTCTAGCCTCGGTTAGATGCTTAAACCAGTGTTC
>JAKOVI010000085.1 GCA_029782135.1 Bacillota bacterium | reverse complement strand
CTCTTTTACCCGATTAACCCCGGCCATGAAGAGGATTCGTGGCAACGCTTTTATGAAGAAGCCATGGGCCGCTTCTTTGACGGTACTTATGCCGGCGGTTATGAGGAAAACTTGATCGCCGAATTTCTGACATATTTGCCGGAAACTCCGCCGTGGCGGAAGGAAAAACAGTAAAGGGGAGTGCTTGATCATTGACACGTAATCCGCTCGCTGTCTTCACGAAGCCCTGGAAAGAATTGTCCCTTCCCGAACTTGGCCGGTTTGTCGCCGATCTGGGATTTAACGGGATTGAATTTCCGCTCAGAGAAGGATTTCAAATCGAGCCGGCCGAAGCGGAGACCAAACTGCCGCAACTTGTTAAAGTGATGCGCGACTACAATCTTGAGGTTTATTCGGTGGCAGCCGATACTGACGAGCGGATTTTTGCTGCTTGCGCCGCGGCAGGGGTTCCGATCATCAGGATTATGATCAGAATCAATGAGCGACTGGGATATCTGGCGGTTGAAGATCAAGTTCGCCGTGAATTGGAAGAAAAGGTTGTTCCTTTCTGCCGGAAATACGGCATTAAAGTAGGAATTCAACCCCATTACGGCAATTTTGTCTGCAACGCAATGGGTGTGAAACATTTAATTGAAAGTTTTGACCCGGCGGTGATCGGGGCAATTTGGGATAGCGGCCATTGCGCGTTGAGCGGGGAAGAGCCGGAACTGGGTTTGGACATTGTCTGGTCCCATCTTTGTATGGTTAATTTAAAGAATGCCTTTTATCTGAGGATGAATGGTCCGGAAGCCGAATGGAGCGAGTGGAAACCTTATTTCACCTCCGGCCGTCATGGGTTGGCATCCTGGCCGCGGGTTGTTGCTTATTTGCAACGGAGGAATTATCGCGGCGTGATCTGCCTGACGGCTGAATATACGGACAAAGCCCAAGTTAACCGGTTGATCAAAGAAGATCTGGCGTATGTTAAATCACTCCTTCAATAAAAACACAGTACGAGGTGTGCGATGGACGAAGCAGTCAAGCATAAAGTTGCTCTCCTTTTAAACCGGGAGATGGCAGAACGCGTGATTGGGGAGGAGGGCTTTGCTTTTTTAAGAACCTGGGCAACCTTTCAGGAACCGCACGATCTGCCGGAGGTCATGACGATCGATTACATGCAAGAGCATGTTAAACAGGCGGAGGCTTGTATAACCTGCTGGGGAACGCCGGGCTTCAATGAAAAAGTGCTGGCCGAAGCAACGGATCTGAAACTGATCGCCCATGCGGCCGGGTCGGTGAAGTGGCTTGTCTCCGATGGCGTCTGGGCAAGAAAGATCAGGGTAACCAGCGCCGCACCGGTGATCGCGGCTGATGTGGCGGAGACAACGCTTGGTTTGATCATTATTTCGCTGAAAAGAATCTGGAGCCAGGCGGCGTTTACGAAAGCCGGCGGTTGGCGGAGGCCGGGTGAAAGCGACCGGATGAAAAGGCTGAAAGGTTTGACCGTTGGGGTGATTGCCGCATCAAGCTGCGGAAGAAATCTTATTAAATTATTGCAACCTTTTGAAGTAAAGATTTTGTTGTATGATCCTTTCGTCTCCGCTGTGCAAGCGGAAGCATTGGGCGCGCAGAAAGTCACCTTGGAAGAGTTGATGGCCGCGAGCGATGTGGTTACTCTGCATGCTCCTGATTTACCGGCGAACCGGCACATGATTAACGCGCAAAACCTGGCTTTATTAAAAGATAATTCTTTGTTCATCAATACCGCCCGTGGTGCTTTAGTCGATGAAGAAGCATTAGTTGCCGAGCTGAAAACCGGACGTTTCTTTGCTTGTCTAGATGTGACCGAGCCGGAACCGCCGGCTGAAGAACATCCCTTGCGCCACTTGGAGAATGTCATCCTGACCCCGCACATTGCCGGCGGTCATACGGTAAACGGGCGGCGCGAACAAGGGGCCTTTATCCTCGAACAGATCTATAAGTTTTTTACGGTTGGTTCTTTGGATTATGAAGTGACGAAAGCGATGTTAGGGCAGATTGCTTAGGCCGGGGTGAGAAAACTGTCCCCGGGTCGCCATAACGCTTGAAAGTTAAAGTATGGGACGGAATTAACGGAGGTGTGTTTCGTTGACAAAAGGGTATCACCGTTTGGACTTGAACGGCAGCTGGCTGATTGAAGGAATGGATTTCGAGGAAGGTTTGGCCCGCAAGGCTTATGAACCAACCTATCAACCGCAGGACCCGGTTCCGGCAGAGGTGCCAACGATTGTGCAAAATGCGCTTTTTGCCGC
>JAKOVI010000061.1 GCA_029782135.1 Bacillota bacterium | reverse complement strand
TTTGGGGAGCCATGCTCCCCCGGACAGCGGATTGCGAAAGAGTTGTTCATACTCTTTCCGGCCGTTCAGGGTCGCCTCCAGGAAGCCGGCGATTAAGGCTTTCGCCACCGTTTCTTGTTCTTCCGCCGGCATGATCGCGCCGCGGTTCAGGAACCATTTGAGGATGGATAAATCCACCCGCCCCCAGGTGGTGTTAAACTGGCCGTGATTCGCGCCGTTGATGTAGACGGCGGCTTTAAAATAGTCTTTGCCGTCGGTAAAAGCGACGCGGTCATACTGGTTTGCCCCGTAGAAGGAGGTCACATCGGCGTCGGCGGCGCCCTGCAAAACAAGATAGTTGATATTTTCCAAGGGGGTAAAGGCTTTCCGTGGTTTATACTGCCCGTCGCTCGGGGCAATCGCGACAACGGCCCGCAGATTGAAGCCAAAATCGAACCGGAGCGCGGCGTTATCCGGGTAGACCGGTAGACGGTTAAAGGCCGCGGCGATCGCGGCGGCTTCCCCGCCGCGGGAATGCCCGATTAAGGCGAGCTTATCCAGATCGACCTTCTTTTCGAAAAGATGGCCGGTGGTTGAATTCCATTCGCGCCAAAGCGCAAGGTGCTTGAGGAGCAGGTAGCCGCGGGCGTCATTCTCTTCCTCCAGCCCGCCCAGGAGAAACTCGGTTAGACTGGCCCCGTTTAAAAAATTCTGGTCGACCGAAGCGACGATCATCCCCTTGCTGGCCAGTAATTCCCCAAGATAGGCGTAACCGGCGTCGGAAAAATCGTCCATCGCGTGGTTACCATGGACGACCAAAACCAGCGGAAACGGCCCCTCCCCTTCGGGGTACCAGACGCGGGCATTGAGGGGCGCTTCCGTAAGGTCGAACCCCCAAAAAAGTTTTCGTAGCTTGTTGGCGATCCCGCTCTTTACCCTGACCAAGGGGGTAAGATCCACCGTCGGGGTCGTAAGTTCAACATCTTCCCCGTATTCCGGCCGTTTGTCGGTACCGCTGCCGTAAGTAAGGGTGCGCACAGGATAATTACCTTTGGCAGCCGGGTTATCCAGGTGGCCGAGGACGGGACCGGCCGGTTCTCCGCCGATATCATGCACCCGGTAGGGCGGTCCGGGCCAGGCAAACCAGAAAGCGATTGCGCTCAGGATCAGACTGCCAAGAATGAGCATGCCCACCGCGACCCGGCGCTTGACCGGCTTGCGGTGTTGGGCGGTGAGGGTGCCGAGCCCCGCGCCGGCCAGGGAGGATGCCCCGGTCAGCAGGATGAGGAAGCCGAAAACATTTACAGCTAACTGGACTGCCGGCTTTAAAAAGACAAAAAGGAGAAAAACGGTCCCCACCAGCACCCAGCGGTAGAGTACCGGGATTTTTGCCAACCGGTCGAGCAGGATTACGATCAGTTTGCCGAGGAGGAGCGAAGCTACGTAAAGAAAGACAGTCAGACATATGGTTTCCAGCCAACTTTGGAGGCTGCGCGGGGCGGCGCCAAACCAAGAACCAAACCAGACAAGCGCGCTGGTCAAAAGGAGGAAACAGGCGGCGCCTTTCCAAGCGCGCGGCCCCAGGCTGAAGGCTTGTTTGCGACCGGTAAATACAGCCGTCGGCTTCCTAAATCGTTTCGTATGGTCATCCACTTTCCTCATCCCTTTCCTGGATCCTTAAGGGCTTTGCCTTATATGTTGCTTCAAGCTTTGTCCACAATCGATTGATCTTTTGACCATAGTTGAACTTGTTGAACGACGTTTCGCCAATTTTGGTGGTTAAGCTTTTCCTTATATAAATCGGATGATCAAAGATTTTCTGTATTTCATTTTAAGGGCTTGTCGGTTGAAGAAACTATTAAAGAAAAGAGCTTTTACGGCTGTTTTTTGCGAACGAGTGATTAATTGAAACAAACGCAGGGGAACAACCCCCTGCGTTTATTGGTCAACAGTTTATTTCCAGGTCACAATCTCCGCAAGGCTCTTTCTTTTTTTCTCGGGGACTGTTTCTTCTTCAGGATAACCCAACGGTAAGAGGGCAATTACTTCGAGATTGGCCGGTAAATCGAGGATCTTATGGCAGCGCTTGGCGTCGAAGGCACAGACCCAACAGGTCCCCAAGCCCAGATCGGCGGCGGCGAGGGCGAGATGCTCGATTGCGATCCCGAGATCGACATCGCAATGGTCTTTCCCGTCCGCCCGCTTCCAGGAAGCGGCATGGTCGCCGCAGGCGACAATCACGACCGGCGCCTTCCTGAACCAATCCCGTGGGTAGGTCGCCGCGACTTCGGCTTTTATTTTTTCATCGGTCACCACAATGAAGTGCCAGGGTTGTATATTACAGGCCGAAGGGGCGTTCCTGGCCGCTTCCAGGACCTGGAGCAGCTTTTCCCGTTCCACCGGCTGCTCTTTATATTTCCTCACCGCATACCGCTTCTTCGTCAGTTCCAAAAATGACATCGAAATTCCCTCCCTTTGGTTGCTCTTACCATATTAATACCATAAATTGATCAATTATAAAACGGGGGGAGAAGCGTTCAGGATTGGCTGATTCGATCAAAATAAGCAAAATAACTTATTGATACTTATAAACAAATCTATTCAAAACAACTATGATTTCGTAGTATACTATATTATGGAAACAGGTTTAAGATCGGGGAGGTATGAGAAAGTCGGAAGAAGGAGTGATTAAGGATGCGGGTTCTTTTGCTTGTCTTCCTCTCGTTTCTGAGTGGAGCGGTCCCCTATTCGCTCATCCTCGGGAAGCTGTTTTTGCAGGAGGATATCCGCGCGTACGGGGACGGTAATCCGGGAGGAGCCAATGCCTGGCGGGCTGGTGGCCCCGTCATTGGATTGGCCGCAATCATACTGGATTTTTTAAAGGCTTTTTTCCCTGTTTATCTCTCGTCTTCCTTGGACTTGTCCAAAAATTCGCTGATGGCGGTGGCGATCGCGCCGGTGGCCGGGCATGCGTTTTCGCCTTTCCTCCGTTTCCAGGGGGGAAAAGCGGTTGCTTCCACCTACGGGATCTGGTTCGCTTTATTCGGTTTGACCGACGGCGTCCTGGTCATGGCGGTTGCTTCGGCCTTCGCGGTTCTGGTCCAAACCGTCGATGCCTGGTCGGTGCTGATGGGATTGGGTGCGTTGCTGGCTTATCTCTCTCTGAATGATGCGGAAACTTCTCTCCAATTATTATGCCTCATGAACCTATCAATCGTTGCCTATAAACACCGCAAGGATCTTAAACCGCTCAAGTTGCGTCCGGTCTGGGCGACGGTGATCAGGGGGAGCAAATGGATATAACCGGTCGCTTGCTGAACATCGCCGCAACTGTTCTTATCTATCTTCTTAGTGTTCAGTTCCTCAATTACTTCTCCTTAAAGAAACTTGGGCGGTTTCCCGGCGCAGCGGATTATCCGTTTGTCTCGGTCCTGGTTCCCGCCAGGAACGAGGAACGCAATATTGAAAAGTGTATCCAATCCCTTTTGGCGCAGGATTATCCGGACTATGAACTTCTTGTCCTTGACGACGAGAGCGAGGACCAGACCTGGCCGCTGCTCTCCCGGTTGGCGGAGGGGAAAGCGGACTTTCACCTCTTGAAGGGGAAACCCCTGCCGGAAGGGTGGGTCGGCAAATGCTGGGCCTGCCATCAGCTTGCGGAGAAAGCCCGGGGCGAGTACCTATTGTTTGTCGATGCGGATACGGTCCATCAACCTTCGATGCTCCGTTCCGTGATCGATGCCGCCCATTATTACCGGGCGGATTTAATCTCCGGCTTACCACAGGAAAAAGTGGAAACCCTCAGCGAACTGTTGACTGTTCCCTTGATTACGTGGGGGATCTTTGCGGCGCTGCCGTTGCCGCTCGCGTTCGCCCACCCCTCGCCGGTCCTCTCGATCACCATTGGGCAGCTCCTCCTCTTTAAGCGGGAGGCTTATGACCGGATCGGCGGCCACCAGGCGGTCAAGGACCATGTCTGTGAAGATATGGCCCTGGGCAGGTTGATGAAAGCGCGGGGGTTCCGCTGGCGGCTGGTCGACGCCGGTGCCGTGACCGGGTGCCGGATGTACACCGGCCTCCGGGATGCGGTGAATGGGCTGAGTAAAACGATTTACGGGGCGTTGAATTTCCGGATCGGGGTCGTCTTCCTCTTCAGCTTGCTTCTGGGTTTAATGTTCTGTTTGCCACCGTGGGTCCTGCTTAAATCCTTGGCCGTGCCTTTACCGCGCGCACTGGTCAGACAAGCTGTTACCACCACGGCGCTTGCCTTCCTTTCCTGGGCAATTGCCGGCCTCCGTTTCCGGATGCCTTTGTCCACCGCTATTCATTACCCGTTAATCAGCGTTTTGGCGATCTTTATCTTCCTCCGCTCCGCGTACCAGACAGTGACCGGAAAGGCGCACTGGAAGGGGCGACTCCTCGCGCGGCGAAAACTCAGCTGGTAGGCCGGGATGGGGAAAAGACCTCCCGGCGGGTGTTATTGATCTAAACATGAAAGCCGGTGTCAGCCACCGGCTTTTTGTTTTTCCCATAACCGAAAGTATAGTATAATGGAAACGAGCGGCGCTGGATGGAGAGTTGATGCGCAGGGAATATCTTATTGGGCGAATAACATGAAGAAATCACATTATTCTTTGTAGATGTGATATAGTAGATCTCATAAATGAGTGATCAAGGAGATGTGACAAAGCGGGCAAATTCGATTAAGGAGTGGGATGGCAATGAAACGGAATCTACTGGGGAGGACAGGGATTGAAGTAAGCGAACTGTGTTTTGGCACGTTGCCTTTCGGGCCGTTGCAGAAGAACCTGCCGGTGGAGGAAGCGGCGGCGCTGCTGCAAGCGGCCTTCGCGCGCGGAATTAACTTTGTCGATACCGCGCAAACCTATAAGACCTACGAACCGATCCGGCTGGCTCTCCGGGGGGCAAAAGAACGGCCGGTGATTGCGACCAAGTCCCCGGCGAAGACTTACGAAGCGATGCAGAAGGCCGTAGATGAAGCTTTAGCTGCGCTGGAGCTTGACTATATCGACATCTTTTATCTCCATGCCGCCCGGGCCGGGGTGGAGGTCTTTACCGAACGCGAACCGGCTTTACGCTGTTTGTTGGATAACAAGAAAGCAGGAAAGATTAAGGCGGTCGGGATCAGCACGCACTCGGTCAAGGTGACGGCCGCCGCGGCTGGCCGGGATGAGATCGATGTTGTCTTTCCGATCATCAACATCGACGGGATGGGGATTCTGGAAGGGACGAAAGAAGAGATGGAAGCGGCGATTGCCGGGTGCGAAAAGCAGGGCAAGGGTGTGGTCCTGATGAAAGTCCTGGCCGGCGGGACGGCGGCGGACCGTTACGCCGAGGCGGTCAACTACGCCCGGGCGCTCAAGGGGTATCATTCGATTGCGATTGGGATGATCAGTCTTGATGAATTGGTTTATAACGTGGATTTCTTTACCGGGAAAGCGGTCAGGGATCTGCCGGTGATTACCGGGAAAAAGTTTGCCGTCTTCGGCTATTTATGCAAGGGCTGTTTTACCTGTATCAACGCTTGCCCCAACCATGCGATCGCCCGGCAGGGCGAGGTGGCGGTCATAGACGAAAAAGCCTGTTTAACCTGTGGCTATTGTGTGGGGGCCTGCCCGCAGTTTGCGATCCGGATGATCTAATTCTCCGCAAAGATGAAAAAGGGCTGATCCGAACTGGATCAGCCCTTCACTTTTCTTCGGAGATACGGTTCTGGCCGCCGGCAAGGTATTCTTGGGTTACGCCCTTCATCTCTGGGCCAGCTTTTTTTCCGGAGCGCTTGGCGCGGTGGCGGCTGCTTCTTTTAGTGTGCAATGGCGCGAAAGTGCAGCACTGGCCGAAAGGGCATAAGCTAATAAAACGGCAAAGATCGCGCCAAGGAGCAGGATCAACAGGAAAACAGGGGTGCGGAGCGCATCGATCTCCTTGAACCAGTATTGATCCGGCGCCAAGCTTAAAAGGTACAGGTTTTTGGAGGGGATGTAATGATAAGTGACGAAATGCTGAGCGTTCCGCAGGCGGGTGGCGAAGGACCCCGTACCGTTACCGTTTTGGAAACCGTTGTTCTTGGCGGCCTTCCCAAATGGACCGTTGATCGTGATCCCCAATTCCTCGGGGAAGGGGGAGGCGAGGATCGTCCCTTTGGCATTGGCCAGGACCAAATAAGGGATCTCCGCCGCCGGTGACTGTTCCTTAAAGTCCGGGTTGAGCAGTTGGCTGATTTCGGCGCCGTGAAAGATGGCGGCAAAAACGCAGAGCGGCTCGCCGGTGGTGAGGTCGTTGATGACCCTTACCATTGCCAGGTCCTGCTCCACAACCCCCCAGCAGATTTGGCCGGGGGCGGCCAGGGCTTCCTGGTAGACCGGTGATTGCTTCACTAAAGTAACATTGGCGGGAAGACAACTCACGCTGGTGTTGACCGCCGTTGGCTGGTTATTTAGGGAATCAAGGATCAGGCAACGGATTTTGGGCGCGTGCGTCAGGAGGAGATGAAATTCCTCTTTGATTTGGTCAGCCGCCGGGGCGGACTGCCGGTTGATATAGTCTTTGATCAGAGTCTGCCGGTCGAAATCAACTTGCAATTGGATCGATAACTCTTCATACTGCAGGGTCAACATCTCCAGCAGGGTCTTGGCCTGCAGGAGGCCTTTGACAGCGGATTGGCTGATTTTTTCGTTCATACTCTGTTTTACATACCGGTGCGCGGCCGACTGCAGAAGAAGGAGCGGGGCGAGGGCCAAAAGGAAGAAGAGAACAATGGGCAGCCGCCGGCTCGCCACCTGGCCGGAACTGCCGGCGGCAGGATGAACCTTCCGGGGCTGGAAGATGTTTTTCCTTGCGTTGGGAGAACTGAGCGTCACCGTAACCACCTTTACCTTGCGAAAAATATCAACTCCAAAATGTATCGGCTCCTGCCAACCGGAACCTTAACGAACAAACGGTTTATTAATCGTTATTATTATAAGGCAAATGAGAGAAAAAGCAAACAGTGCGCTGGGGCGTTACACGGAGTTTAGCGAAAAAGAAACCGGCAAGCAAGAAGGAAAATCTTAACTTTGCATTGAATACTTAATTAAATTAAATAACTTTATAAGACAAGCGGAGAGGGTTGCTTGCGGTTGCCGGTTGGGGCCTGGTTTTTTCGGACAGGGCTATTGTGATGGAATACGTATTATGCTAAAAGTTGAAGAAGAAAACGGATCCGAGGTCCTGAAAGATGAGCAAAAAGGAGCTATGGCGGCAATACCTTGTCAAAACCAATCCGCGCCCCTTGTACGGCTTTTTATGGAAACCGGATCTCAAACCTCTACCCTCCATTGTGGATCGGGTCGGTAACCGCAAATATCTACAGCCTGAGGATTTATTGGTGGAAGACTTGTTGGCCCATGCCGAAAAGGTACTGGCGGCTAATTCCGGCTGGAAAAGTGATTTTCCCCAAGCCATCTCCCCGTACCTGGGCGTACCGTGGCTGGAAGCGATAATCGGCTGTTCAATCCGGGTGCGCCAGGATAAATTCTGGGCTGAACCTTCAACTGCTCCCTACGAGCTTCTGCTGGGGCTAAAGTTTGATCCGGAGAACAAATGGTTAAGGAGACTCCTGGTGCTGCATCAAGAGTTGGTTTGGTACGCCGGGCGGCATTTCTTCCCGGTTTCTCTGCCGTTAATGTCCGGCCCTTTGGATCTGATCGTCGCCTGGCGCGGTCCGGAACAGTTGCGCTTTGATCTTCTGGAACGCCCCAATTTGGTAAAGGAAGCGGTCGGCAAGCTCAGTAAATTATGGCTCAAGGTCGCGCAATTGCTGATGAAGATGACTCCGCCTTTCGCTGACGGCTGGTTTACCCGGATGAATATCTTTATGCCATGGCGGGCGGCCACCCTGCAAGTCGATACCGGTTCATTCCTTTCCGCCCAGGTTTATCGGGAGTTCGGGCTACCCTTTGATCAAGCACTGGTCGTAAGTATACCCGGCCAAACCTACCACACCCACTCAACAGCGGCCCATCTTTTGCCCATGATCAGTCGTCTTAAGTACCTGCGCTGCTTGGAGATTACGATCGATCCCTATGGTCCATCAAGAGATGAGCTCAAACCAATCATCGAGGATTGCCAGAAAAGAGTCCCAATCATGCTTGCCGTTTGGAATGAAGCTGATTTTCGCTGGGCGGCCCAAACATTTCAGCCAGGTGGGTTGGCCGTGGTATTGATCAAAATGGAACTGGATGGGAAGGTAGAATACGAGCAATTGTTACGGGAAGTGTTGCCGGGCGGCAATAAGGATGTAATCCGCGATGACGACGGAACGGCGGAGATCATCACCGGACGGTTTTGTTTCTCAAGTCCTCTGGTCTTGGCAGGGATGATTCTTTAATGATTATCCCGGAGGGGAAGGGCTAATTTAAGTGGTTGTTGCGAATGGCGAACGAAAGAAAATGTCCAGTTACTTAATTAAATTAATAAACCGGTTTCCGGTCGTTTTTCTGACCGAAAAGAATAAGTGTAAAAAGAAAAGAGGATTGGGGTAAATGACAGAACAAACATTGCTGCTCGGAACGGCGAAGATTGATATTACACCGCCGGTCGGGACGCTGATGGCCGGTTTTGTCGCGCGGGAGGGGAAGGCCAGCGGTGTCCATGACCGGTTAGAAGCAAACGTGCTCCTTTTCCAAAGCGGGGAAGAGAAGCTGGCGTTGGTGATGGCGGATTTGATCGGCGTTGATGCCGCTTTAATCGAAGAGGTGCGGCGGATCGCCACCAGGCTAACGGATCTGCCGGCGACGCACATCGTCATCGGCGCGATCCATACTCATGGCGGGCCGGCGGTTTTGCGCGGCGGTTTTTTGGGAGAGCCCGATCCGTCATATCTTGCTTTTCTGGCGCATAGTATTGCGGTAGGAATCAGCCAGGCCGATCAGGGAAAAGAGCCGGTTAAGGTTTATTCCGGGTGCGGGGAATGCCGCGAAGTCGGGAAGAACCGGCGCCGGCCCGGCGGGCCGACCGATCCGGAGGTTTCCGTCCTCCGGTTTGAAGGGGCGGCGGGGACCAAAGCGGTGCTGGTCAATTACGCCTGTCACCCGGTTGTGCTGGGGCCGGATAATCTGCTCATCACTGCCGATTACCCGTCTTATCTCCGGCAGACATTGTCCGCTATATACCCTTGCGCTTTGGTCGTCTTTGCCACCGGTGCGGACGGCAATATTAACACCGGCCACCAGGCACGGGCCAGCATTGACGGCCGGTTGGGGAAGAAGCGGACCTTTGCCGAAGCGCAAAGGTTGGGGCGTATTCTGGCCGGCGAGGCGTTGAAAGCGCTGGAGACGGCCACCGAAATCGACAACCCTTCGTTAAAAGTCAAAGGGACGACAGTTGCGCTTCCTTTGGAGAAGATCCCGTCCGCTGGTGAATACGAGCGTATGAAACTGGAGTGGGAAGAGAAATACCGGTCGCTAAAGGCGGCCGGCGGAAGCTTCGGGGAGATCGAGGAAGCTCAACTGATGGCGGACTGGGCGGAAAAGATGAAACAAAAGTGGAGCGGCAGGAGCGAAGAGCCCAAAATCCTTTGCGAACTGACCGTTTTTACGCTGGGTGACTGCGAGTTTTACACGCTTCCGGGTGAGTTTTTCTTCGAGTTTGGTTTGATGTTGAAGGAAGCCCGCAGGCCAAGACCGCTTTTTGTCCTTGGTTATACCAACGGTTGCATCGGGTACGTTGCGCCGGAGGCAGCCTACAAGGAGGGCGGTTATGAAATCGATGACTCCTACCGTTATTACGGCCTGCCAGCCAGATTATTGAAGGGCGGCGGGGAACAGGTCGTGCAGGCATTGTTGGCGTTAGTTAAAACGCTTTCATAAACGCGCCAAGACGAAAGCCTTGACCGGTGACTGTTTTAGCCCTAGTCCAAGTTTATTCTTTTCTTACCCTTTTGCCGAAAACAGGCCTCTTCCTTGCTTACCATTGTATGATCCTATGGTTGGTTAGAGCAGAATGTTGGCTTTCATGTGAAAAAGAAGGCGGCCGGTCTTTGTTACACCGGATTTAGCAGCAGGTTAATAAAAAACTAAAAATATTTTTTTCGACGGAAGGAGATCCAAATTCTCCATTGAATACTTAATTAAGTTAATAAACAAAGTAAACTTTTCTCGGTTCGGCCGAGAATGAGAACAGTAAAAGCTCCCGCGTGAGCAAAGCTGTTTGATTCATGGAGGAGAGAGAAGCGTGAAGAAGATGATCGCCTTAAAGAACGGTACAATCCTCACTCCGCTACGGAAAATTTACAACGGTGTGGTGCTGGTTAAGGGGGAGACGATCAAAACCCTCGGGCCGGCCGATCAGGTCACGATCCCGCCGGATGCGGAAGTGATCGATGTGCGCGGCGCCTATATCAGCCCCGGCTTTATTGATCTGCATCTGCATGGCGCTTGGGGCGGCGATGCGACGACCGGTTTGGAAGAGGATCTCCGCAAAATGTCGGAGGGCCTGGTCAGAGGAGGGACGACCGCTTTTCTCCCCACGACCTTGTCGGGGCCGCTGACGCAGATCACGAAGGCAACTGCCTGTATTCAGGAGACGATGGCGAAAAAGCTTCCGGGGGCGAAGATCCTCGGCGCCCACCTTGAAGGCCCCTATTTTAGCATGGAGCAAAAAGGGGCCCAGAACCCGAAGTACATAATCAACCCGCAACCGGAAGACTATCTGCCCTTGTTGGAAAAATACCCGTGCATCAAACGGGTTTCCGCCGCGCCGGAACTGCCGGGCGCGTTGGAACTTGGACAGGAACTGAAGCGGCGGGGCATCGTGGCGGCGATCGCCCATTCGAACGCAACCTATCAGGAGGTTTTGCAAGCGATTGAGAACGGGTATACCCATGTCACCCATATGTACTCGGGGATGTCCGGGGTACGGCGGATTCAGGCTTACCGGGTGAGCGGGGTTGTCGAAGCCACTTTGCTCCTTGATGAACTCACCACCGAAATGATCGGCGACGGGCACCATCTGCCGCCGAGTCTGATGCGCTTAATCATTAAGAATAAAGGGGTGGACGGGGTTTGCCTGGTCAGCGACGCAATGGCGGCCGCCGGCCTCGGCCCCGGAACATATGATCTTGGAGGGTTGGAGGTCGTCGTGGAGTCTGCGATCCCGGCGGTGTTTGAGATCCCCAATGAAGGGCGGAACTACGTTGCCAAACTGGCCGACCGCAGCGCGTTTGCCGCCAGTGTCGCCACCATGGACCAACTGGTCCGGAACATGGTCAAGTATGTCGGCTTGGATATCCTGGACGCCGTTAAACTGGCCACGCTGACGCCGGCCCGCTTCCAACACCTTGAGCAGGAGATCGGGATCCTGGCGGCCGGCAAGAAGGCGGACATTACCGTCTTTGATCAGGAGATTGTCCCGCAATTGACGCTGGTGAACGGGGAGATCAAATACCGGGCCGGCTGAAATGGCGGCCAGTGCCGGCTGAAAAGGAGGCCGGTTAACGCCCGGCACTGCGTGGATGAACAGGAGAACGTGTTGATCATACTTTTGCCCGGCAAACAAGATTTTGAAGAAAGGAGTATGGTGATGCCTGGTACAGATGGAACAAAAAAAGAATTGACAGTCGAACGCCTACGGGTCAAGGTCTATCCAAACCGGAAGGAGATGGGGGAAGCGGCCGGCAAAGCGGCGGCGCAGAAGATCCGCGACCTGTTGGCCCGGCAGCAAACGGTCACCATGATCTTTGCGGCGGCGCCGTCCCAAAATGAATTTTTGGCGACGTTGGCCAAGGAACCGGGGATCGATTGGCAGCGGGTGATTGCGCTCCACATGGATGAATACATCGGCCTTCCCGATGATGCCCCGCAACTTTTCCGCAGATATCTTGAGGATCATATCATGAACCTGGTCCGGCCGGGCGCGGTCCACTTTATCAAGGGCAACGCACCCTCCAGCGCCGGGGAATGCCAACGTTATGCGCAGTTGATCCTGGATCACCCGGTCGATATTGTCTGTTGCGGGATCGGGGAAAACGGGCATCTGGCCTTTAATGATCCGCCGGTCGCCGACTTTTTGGATCCGGAGATTATGAAAGTCGTGGAACTGGAGGAAGCTTGCCGGCAGCAGCAAGTGAATGACGGTTGCTTTGCCAGCCTCGAACAAGTACCGACCCATGCCTTGACCCTGACCATCCCGGCGCTGCTTTCCGCCCGTTACATTTACTGTATGGTTCCGGGTTCCCTCAAAGCGAAAGCGGTGCGGGACGCGGTTTATGGCCCGGTCAGTACGGCCTGCCCGGCTTCCGTCCTCAAGCGGCACTTGCGGGCCGAGCTTTACCTGGATGCCGACTCGGCGGCTTTGTTATAAAAGTTTTCTCCGGCAGTTCCCACTGTGATCAAAAAAAGAACGGAGTGAAAGCATGTCAAAGACCAGCAAGTTTTATTTGGAGACGATTGTTTCGATCTTAAAGCAGATCGAAGAGAAGGAACAGGAATCGATCGACCGCGCGGCGACCATTCTCGCGCAAGCGGTGATTGAGGATAAACTGATCAATGTGATCGGGCCGGGCGGCCACTCGAATTTGGCGGCGGAAGAGGTCCTCTGGCGGGCCGGCGGCCTGGCGCCGGTGAACCCGATCCTCGATCCGGGAACAATCTTGATGTTTGGGGCCAAACGTTCCAACTATATAGAGCGGACGCCCGGTTATGCGAAAGCCGTCTTGGATTCCTATGAGATCAAAAAAGGCGATGTCCTGGTCATCGTTAATGCCTATGGGATCAACGCGATGACGATCGATTGCGCGCTCGAATGCAAGGCGCGGGGTGTGACTTCGATCGGGATCACCTCCACTTCTTTCGGGCAGCATGTACCGAAAGATGCTCCGTCACGTCATCCCAGTGGGAAGAACCTCTATGAACTGGTTGATGTCTTCATCAATAATTACCTGCCGCTCGGCGATGCGGTCGTCGAGGTGGAAGGGATCCAGCAAAAGATGGGCCCGACTTCGACCTACTGTAATGCCTTTGCGATCAACCTCCTGATGATCCGGACGGCGGAAAAACTGTATGCGATGGGGGTGAAGCCTCCGGTGTGGACAAGCGCCAATCTTCCGGAGGGCGATCAGTTAAATAAACAATACGAAGAGAAGTATTTCTCACGGATTAAACATCTGCGCTGAAAGAGCCCGGGAAACCGGAAAATTCAGCAGGAAAGAAGGGCAAGTGTTCTCATGGAGATCATTGATGCCAATGTTTGCTTTGGTTTTTGGCCGCAACGCCGGTTGCAATCCGATCTCGAGCAGGTGAAAAAGCTCGCCGCGGAGCACCGGATCAGCCGGATGCTCGTCTGCTCAATCCGGGGAATCTTTGCCGATTTCACCGAGGGTAACCGTGAGACCCTTTCCGCCTGCTGGCAGGATCCAAACCTGATCCCGGTGGCGACGGTTAATCCCCTCCGTTATTTCGGCGTTGCGGATGAGATTGAGACGATGTTCGCTTCCGGGGTAAAAGCTTTCCGTTTCTTTCCCCAGGAACAACACTGGCCTTATGAGTTTGCTCCTTTTCACCGGGTCCTGCAGCAACTGAATGCGCATGGCGCTTTGGTTATTCTTCCCGCCCGCGTCGGCGGGCACCAGAATTACGGGGTGCTGACCGCGCTTGCCCGGTTGGCGGAGCGTTACGACAAACTGAAATTCCTCATTACCGGCATCTTCTATGGTAACCTGGCGGAAGTGCTCGTCGTCGGGGAGGATTATCCCAACCTTTATTTTGAAACACACCTCCTCAACTCGCCGGACGGGATTGAAGTTTGTACGGCCGAGCTCGGCGCGGACCGCCTGGTTTACGGTTCGCAAACACCGTTTCATTACATTGCTTCCTCTTTGCCTTTGGTCTTGGCCGCGCAGATCAGTGATGAAGCAAAAGCGCAGATTTTGTCCAAGAACATCCTGCGGCTGCTGGGGGTGGCGTCATGAAACGGATCGATGTGCATACGCACTTGGGGAACTGGATGTTTCCGATCCGCGACTTTGAGGTGGCAGGTTTTCGCCGGACAATGCAGCAACATCGGATCGAAAAAAGTGTGATCTCGTACGGCCCGGCGATCTTGTATGATTTTCGCGAAGGCAACCGGCAACTGGCGGCGATCCTACAAGACGCTCCCGAGTTGTGGGGTTACGTTGTCTTAAACCCGCATTACCTGGAAGAATCGCTGGCGGAGATCGAAAAGTATCTTCCGGACCCAAAATTCGTCGGTTTTAAGCTTCATCCCGAGCAAAACCAGTACCGGCTGAACGGCCTGAATGTCTATAAACTCTTTGAACGCATTACGCTAACGAAAAAGCCGGTTTTGGTGCATACCTTTCCGGAGCAGACCAACGATCTCCTGGGTGTGGCGAAGTTTTTCCCTTCCGTGCCGATTATCATGGGGCACATGGGCGGGAACCGCTGGTGGGAGGGGATTGCCGTCGCCGCCCAGACGGAGAATGTTTACCTGGAGCCGTGTTCAAGTTTCCCGGAGGCGGATAAGGTCCGGGCCGCGGTGGAAGCCGTCGGACCGGGGCGCGTCCTTTTCGGTAGCGATTCCAACCTCCTGAACCCGGGTTTTACCATTGGCATGATTGAAGAGGCAAATTTGGCGGACGGGATCAAAGAACAGATCTTTTACCAGAACGCGAAATTGCTCTTTAACTTTCCAGCGTAAAACCTTAACGCGAACAACCCAGAACTGACTTTCCGGGAAGCGAGGTTTTAAGGAAATGATTATCTCAAACCTGAAAGGGGGAATGCCATACATAAGAAAGAAGACCGCCCAATTTGGAGTCAATAAACCGAAAACGATTAAAAAGGAGGCAAATTGATGAAATTGCAAAAAAGAATCTGTCTTTTGCTGGCCTTGGTGCTGGTAGTCGGGTTGTTTGGGTTTAAAGCCCTGGCTGCTCCGAAAAAGATCCAATTGAGCCTCTGGAGCGGCTATCCGGAAATGGTTCCGTTCTATAACAAAGTTGCGGAAGACTACATGAAAGCCAATCCCAATGTCCAGATTAACATCCTGGCGCATCCCTTGAGAGAGCATGAGCAGAAATTGTCGGCGGCCATTCCCTCCAACACGGCGGCGGACATTATCGAAACCTCTCCATACGTGATGCGGAAATTCATCGATGCCAAGTATATGGATCCAAACCCCAGAAACATTGAGCAATGGATGAAGAGCGGGATCTACGATCAATTCTACCTGGATGAAGTGACAATCAATAACAAATTTTACGGGGTTCCCTTGTTCCAAGGACGGCAAGTGCTCTTCTACAATGTTGACATGTTTGAAGAGGCCGGTCTCCCTGGCCCGCCCACCACTTGGGACGAATTGATCGAATATGCGCAGAAACTGGCCAAATACGACGCCAACGGTAATCTGGTCCGGGCCGGGATCAGCCTGCGGAAATCCGGCGGCGGGAGCGGCGTCTGCGAAAAATGGTGGTTCTGGCTGTATCCGGCCGGCGGAAGCATCATCACCGAAGTCTCCCCCGGCAAATACCGCAACAACTACAACAACGAAGCCGGCCGCCGCGCTTTACAGCTCTATATTGACCTGCTGTACAAATACAAAGTGGACAGCCATAAAGTGAAAGCCGACTCCGAAGGTTTTGCTCTCGGTGCCCATGCGATGTTCACCAGAGAATCCTGGGTGGTCGGATTCATGAAAGAAAGCGCGCCGAACATCCGGTTTAACGCCGCTCCCTTACCGCGGGACAAGAGAGCGGGCACGATCTGCACCCTGGTCAACCTGTATGTCGCGAAGAACTCCAAGAATAAAGACGAAGCCTGGAAGTTCATCCAGTTCATGATGAAACCGGAATACCAGCAATTCCTCCTCGCCAAAATTGGCTGGTTCCCGTGCGTCAATGCCGACTATGAACCGATTCTCCAAGAGATTCCGCAGTACCGGGCCTTCATGGAACTGCCGGAAGGGTATACCCTGTATTCGTATCCTTCCCTGGCGTGCTACGACGAGATCCAGACCAAATTAGCGGAACGCCTGGTCAAGGCCTTTATGGATGAATCGCTGGTCGACAATCCGGCCGGGATTGCCAAAGTGCTGGCCGAGGCCGCCGCGGAGACTGACGCGATTCTCGCCGAGAACGGTGTTTTGGCCAAGTAACATTCGGTGGTAAAAAACCATCAAGTTTCCTGCCCCCAACCGGCAAAACGCCGGTTGGAGGCAGGAACAGCTCACGAAACAGCGGAAAAGGAAGATACGGATTTCGATAGTTTTCGGCGATTGGTTTCCTCATCTCAGTTTGGAAGATATTTAATGGAGGGGTGCGGATGCAAGCAATAAAGCTCAGAAATCCGGGGGAAAAAAGATACAATCCGCGGGTAAGGACATTAATCTTTTGCTGGGTCAGCTTGTTACCTGTAATCTTTCTCTTTGGCGTCCTCCGGGTTTACCCAATGTTTTCCACCATCCGTTTGAGTTTTTACAATTGGAACCTGATTAAACCGGTCAGACCTTTTGTCGGGTTGGCAAATTATGTGGGGATCTTTAAAGATCATCTCTTTTTGATGGCGATCCGGAATACCACGTTCTTCGCCCTTGGCACGGTTTTGATTGGGATCGTCTTATCCTTAGCCCTGGCGGTGCTTTTGAATAAGAGTTCATTGTTAAGCAGCTTCTACCAGGTTATTTATTTCCTGCCGGTGATTACGCCGATGGTTCCGGTCTCCGTGATTTTTAAATGGATATATGACCCCGGTTACGGGCTTTTAAATTATTTCCTTTCGTTTTTTGGGGTGCAGCCGGTTGGCTGGTTGATGTATCCCAATCTGGCGCTCATCTCGATTATCGTGATGTGTATCTGGAAAAACCTCGGTTTTAATATGGTGATGTTACTGGTTGGTTTGAAGAATATCTCGCGGCAGTATTATGAAGCGGCCGAGATTGACGGGACCAATAAATGGCAGGCCTTTCGCTATATTACCCTGCCGTTGCTCCGGCCAATTCTTATGTATGTCTTTATTACTTCGACGATTGATGCCTTTAACATCTTTACCCCGGTATACGTGATGACGACCGGGTCCCAAGGCGCGCCTGGAAATGCGGTCCGTACCCTGGTTTACAACATCTATGAGGACGGGTTCAGGTACTTTAAGATGGGTTATGCTTCATCGCAGGCGGTCGTGCTGTTGTTGATTGTCTTAACCCTTACCCTCATCCAACTGAAGTTGTTTAGGGATGAAGATGCCGGGTCCGCGATCCAATAAATAAATCCGAAGGACAAGGAGAGAAAACGGATGAATGCCATTGCCAAGAAAATTCCAATCGGAAAGATCGCCGTCCACTTGATTCTGCTTTTGGGCGCAGTCAGTATGTTATTGCCTTTCATCTGGATGCTGGCAACCTCTTTTAAACCACCGGAAGAGGTCATTACCTGGCCGCCGACTTTCATTCCCAAACATCCGACGATCGAGAATTATATTGAAGCTTTTCAGGCGGCGCCGTTCCACCGCTTCTTCCTGAATAGCTTGATCGTCTCGTCGATCTCAACGATCTCCATTCTTTTAACCTCCTCGCTCTCCGGGTTTATCTTCGCCAAATACCGGTTCCGGGGGAAGAACCTGATTTTCCTGTTGATCCTCGCAACGTCAATGGTTCCGTTCCAATCCTATATGATCCCCTTTTACCTGATGGTCAACCGGCTCGGTTGGATCAATACCTACCAGGGACTGGCTCTGCCTTTACTGGTGATGAGCTTTGGGATTTTCTTTATGCGCCAGAATATCATTACGATCCCGGATGAATTACTGGAAGCGGCGCGTATTGACGGGTGTTCGGATCTGAAGATTTATTACTCGATCATTCTCCCCCTCAGCAAGCCGGCTTTAGCTGCACTGGCGATCTTTTCCTTCAAAAACGCCTGGGCCGATTTTATCTGGCCGTTACTGGTGGCAAATGATATCAACCTCTATACGATGGAGCTTGGGCTGGGAATGTTCCAGCACCGGTTCACCGTGGATTACGGCTCCATCACGGCCGGCTCGGTGATCTCCATTCTCCCGATCATCACTGTGTATGCGATTTTCCGCCGGCACATTATTGAAGGGATCACCTTATCCGGACTGAAGGGCTAAAACTTAAAGCGGTTGGAAAGCAGAGGAAAGAAAGAGGTGAAAAGAGCCAGGGGCGTATTCTTTGGCTGACGTTCATGAACAAGCTGGACCGCAACGCGGAATATCAGTTTTACCATCAACATTTGTACGAAAAGATCCTGCCTTTCTGGCTGGAGAGGGCTTTTGACCGGGAGTACGGCGGTTGTTACACCTGCTTTGACAATAACGGTGACCGTTTACTGAGCACCGATAAATATCTCTGGTCGCAAGGCCGGGTGGTCTGGTTCTGCTCCAAACTGGCGGAGATGAACAAGACCAACCCCGACTACCTCCGGTTGGCGGAGGAAGGTTATCACTTCTTAAGCAAGCATGCTTTTCTCCCCAATGGGCACTGTCCGTTCCTGGTTACCAGGGAAGGAGTGCCGAAGGAACCGGTCCCCGGGAAGGGTCTGGAGACCAGTATTTATGCCGACTGCTTTGTCGTTTTGGGGTTGGCAAAGTTTGCGGCGGTGACGGGCGAAAAAGAAGCTTTTCGCCAGGCTTTCACCTTATACCAATCGATTACCGGAAGGGTTGCGACCGGGAATTTCCGGACCGAACCGGAACCGATCCCGGAGGGCTACCGCTCCCACGGCGTGCAGATGATTCTCCTCAATATTAGCCAGGAGTTGCTGGCGGCCGCCGAGCGTCTCCAGGCGCCGGAAGCCGGTTATCTCGAGGAACAATGTTGCACGTTATTGGCGGACTCGCTCGCCACTTTCCATACCCCGGACGGCCGGGTGTACGAACTGGTGAAGGAGCGCGCCTCCGGTGATGATCCTTGCATCTTCGGGCGTTTTATGAACCCCGGGCACAGCCTGGAGGATATGTGGTTCATTATCCATTTTGCGCGGAAGGCCGGGCGGGAGGAGGCGATCCGGCAAGCGGTCAAGGTGACGGAAAGGATGTTTGACCTTGGCTGGGACCATGAATATGGCGGCCTTTTGCACTTTGTCGATCAGGAAGGGGGCAAACCCCGCGGCGAGCAGGGTGCGTACACCGGCCACCCAATGCTGGCGAAACTGGAAGCCTCCTGGGACGACAAGCTCTGGTGGGTCCATTCCGAAGCGCTCTACACAACTTTAGTCGCTTACCATCTCTCCGGGAAGGAAGAGTTGTACCGGCGGTACCAGCAGGTCAAGGATTATACCTTCAAGACCTTCCCGCATCCGGAGGGCAAAGAGTGGATCCAGATCCGTGACCGGCAAGGAAAACCGGCGGATAAAGTTGTCGCCCTGCCGGTGAAAGACCCGTTCCACATCATTCGCAATCTCTTGCTCCTGCTGGAGCTTTTAGCGGAAGAGGGAGCCTGGAAGGAAGGTAGTGACCATGATTAAGCGGGATGAATTTTTGGCGGTTTTGAACCACGAAGCGAACAAGGTACTCTCGTGGACAATGGGCTTTTTCGATGAAAAGGTGGCCGAGCGGTTGCTCGGGAAAGACTGTATCTTCTCGGATATTCTCCCCGGGCCTGAATTCGGTTATGGCGCCTCCCCGCGGGAAGACTGGGAGGTCAAAGCGCGCTATGCGGCCAAAGCCGGGATGCCGGCCGTGCCGGTCGGAAAGCACGCGGGGTTGGCTTTCGGCCATGGCGGTCCGGGCGAGTTCCTCGAGAAGACGGAGATCCGGACCGCGGAGCGGCGGGTCACCAGGTATGAAACGGGGGTCCGGAAAGAAGTCAGGTATAACCCGCATTTTTACCATCATTTTGACTATCCCCTCCAGGAGCTGGCGGCGATTGACAAGCTGCCATTGCCGGATCCGGACGACCCGGCCCGTTACGCCAACCTGGCGGAGGAGGTTGCTTACCACCAAAGCCATGATCGGATGACCTGCGCCAACCTGAACGGGTTCTTCTCCGGCGTCCATTATTTCCTCTATCCTTATGAGAAGTTCCTCGCCGATCTGCTCCTCGAACCCGAAGCGGCCGCCCGGGTGATTGATACCCTGGGGGAATTCAACCTGAGGGTCGCCGAGCACTTGCTGGAAGCCGGGGTCGATATCATCTGTTTCTGTGACGATCTGGGGAGCGGCGGCAGTTTGTTGATCAGCCCCGAGCTCTACCGGAAATATTTCCTGAAGTGGCACGCGGCGCTGGCCGATCTTTGCCACGGTTACGGCCGGATCGTCCATATGCACAGTCACGGGAATATCAACCAGATCATCGATGACCTCTGTGCCATCGGGATCGATATCCTCAATCCGGTTGATCCGACCGAGGGGATGGATCTGGCGGCCTTGAGCAAGAAGTACGGGCGAAAGATCACCTTTGCCGGCGGGATTAATAAGTTCTTTTATAACTGGTCCCGTGCTGAACAGAGAGCCTATTTGGAAAACCTGTTTTTGACCGTTCCGGACGGGTTTTTCCTGATGGATTCCGGCGGGATCCCGGAAAATGTGCAACCGGATGACTGGCGCTTTTTTGAAGAGACCAAGGAATCCTTAAAGCAGAAATACGGCCGGTAGAAAGAGCAGGGTGAACGGGGAAAGCAGGCGAAGAGCGTGGCAGAGACTTTGAATATACCGATGAACTTAATCGTCTCCAAACTGGCGGTGATCTTATCGCTGACGATCTTTGGTTTTTTGGCCGGGAAGTTTAAACTGGTTACGGAGGAAGGGTATTCTTCCCTTACGAATCTGCTGATCTATATTACGATGCCGGCTTTATTTTTTAGCGCCACGGTCACGGGCGTCAGTAAAGAAACCCTGGTGACGCTGGGTTTTGCGCCGGTTTTCGGCTTTTTCAATATTGGCTTGATGCTTGGCTTCTCGCTGTTCTTGGCGCGTCTCTTGAAGATGCCTTCGCCGAAACGGGGGACGTTCGGGGCCCTCTGCAGTGTGCCAAACTCATCTTATCTAGGCTACCCGCTGATCCTTTTTCTCCTGGGGGAGAAAGGGCTGACGTATGCGGTGACGTACGATTCCGGCGCCGGCATTGCTTTCTGGACACTTGTGATCGCCGTGTTGGAAGGGG
Organism: Bacillota bacterium; assembly: GCA_029782135.1. GTDB lineage: Bacteria > Bacillota > UBA4882 > UBA10575 > UBA10575 > JAAYGU01. The sequence continues at coordinate 5,596 of JAKOVI010000061.1, read as the reverse complement.
GAACCCACCGGCGGGTGAAATGGCGGCAAATTCTCAACCCGAATTTAATCGCTGTTTTACTGGGATTGACGATTAAGCTCTGCGGGTTCTCCTTACCGGGGGTTGTCCTCGAACCGCTCCAGATCATGGGACAGGTTTCGGTGCCCCTGGCGATGGTTGCGATCGGTTACCGCTTATTACATATGAAATTCAGCTTTACGCGTAATCTCCGGGAACTGCTCTGGACAGTGCTGGTGAAACTGCTCATCTACCCGCTAATCTCTTATCTCATGCTCGGCTTTTTCGCCATGGATCCGGCCTTTAAGTTGGTGGTGCTTATGATTGCCGCCATGCCAAGCATGTCGACGGCGCCGGTGATTGCCGAAAAATTCGGCGGCGATGTGGACTTCGCGGCCTCCGGGATGTTGATCACAACTATTCTGAGTGTCTTTACTATTCCGTTGTTACTGTTTATATTAAGTTAACGGAAAGGTTTTCCTTATTCTCTTTCGAATAGTAAAATTAGGATCTTTATTTATATTTTTGCGAGGTATTTGCGGATGAATAATAAAGGAAACGCCAGCAATAGTAAAGATATCAAGAGATTGAACCGGATTTTGGTCCGGAATATCATCCGGAAATTAGGGCCGATCGCGCGCTATGAGTTGGCGAAGGAGACCGGGTTGACGCCGCCGACCGTGACGGTGATCGTCAACGAACTGATCAGTGACGGGGTTGTCCTGGAAGTGGGGCATGGTGAATCCAGCGGGGGAAGAAGGCCGGTGATGCTGGAGATCAACCCCCAGGCGGCTTATATCTTTGCCTTGCGCCTGCAGCGCGATGAAGTAGTGACGGCGCTTTTTAACCTGAAAGGCGACATCCTGAGCCATCATAAAAGGGTGATCGATACCGCGGCGCCGGAAAGGGTCGTCGAGGCGGTGGGGAACTCTTTTGACTGGTTGATCGAAGATACGGGCATTGACCGGGAGAAGGTCTTGTGCTGCGGAGTGGCTTCGCCCGGTTTGATCAATACACAACGGGGAGTGATTGGGCACTCCTCGAACTTAAAATGGGATCGGGTTCCGCTGGGGGCGATGCTCTCCAAACGCCTCTACGGGATCCCGGTGCATGTGGAGAATATCTCGAATGCCGCGGCCTTGGCGGAGAAAGAATACGGGTGTGGCCGCGGGTATCATGACTTAATCTATCTAAACTTATCGGTTGGGGTCGGCGCCGGGATCATCATCGAGGACAAGATTTACGGCGGGTCCAAAGGATATGCCGGCGAGATCGGGCATATCGCGGTCATTTCCGAAAATGGTCCGGAGTGTGCCTGCGGGCGCCTTGGGTGCCTGGAGGCGATCTGCGGGGTACGGGCGATCATCGAACGGGTGAAGGAAGCCCTCCCCGACGCGGTTTTTGAGAGTTACGGCCTGAACAAAAATAAATTGTCGATGGATGATATCATCTTCCCGCCTATTTTGGAGACGAAGGAAGTCGAAGGGATCTTTCAAGAGGCGGGGAACTGGGTCGGATTTATCCTGGCCCATCTGGTGAGTATCTTCAACCCTGAACTGATCATTTTGGGCGGGGAATTGTCCAAAGCCGGTCCGAAGTTTTTGGCGACCGTTGTGGAGAAGATGAATAAGAATTTGCTGAAAGAACTGGTCGGGACGGCAAAAGTGGTCTGTTCCAACATGAAAGACGATCCGGCTTTGATCGGAGCTTATGTCTTGGCGTTGGAGATGCTTTTTTCGATTGAAAAATGGTATGGCTGAGGTTGTCTTGATGTGCGAGAACAAGAGGTAGTACCAATAAAGAAGGATTGGAAGGAGAAAAGGGCGAATTATTGCTTTGAGTCCTTCACAAAAAGAGGGTGCAGGCGGAGACCGCCTGCCTAGGCCCGGGCGAAGGTCCAGGAAGATTGTCAAACGGGCACCGGTCTTCTTATGGAAGATTGGCGATTTGATGGCGGTTGGGGGGGCGAGAGCAATTGTTCGATTTTCTGAACCATTTAAAAAACCCGCAGAACTTGGATGAAGTTACGAATATCTTGCTGTATTTCAATAACAATTTCGAGACCTATACTGAGGGCGAGATGGAATATAAACAGAAAAAACTGGAACAATTATTGAGCTTGGGTGAGGATGAGATCTATAAGTTATTAATTCGCGAGTTAAATCTGACTCCTTGACTTGAGACCAAGTGTGTAAAGGAAGTTGAGCGAAAAAAGTGTCCTATGTGGTTGGGATCGATGTTGGCGGCACCAATACCTATGGTGTCTTACTGAAAGCGGGAACAGTGGTCATGACCGCAAAGGCGCCGACGGAGCCGGATGATCTGCACCGGGGAACGATGGAGGTGATCACCGCGCTTCGGAAAGCCATCCCGGCCTCCGTGGCGCCCGAAGTGGAACTCCATCTCAGTACGACCCTGACGACCAATGCGATTGTGCAGGGCAAAGGGGTACCGACGGCGGCGATCGTCATCCCCGGACCGGGTATCCGCTGTACCGATTTGGGTTTAAACTTTCCACTCTTTCCGGTCACCGGCTACATCGACCACCGCGGCAGGGAACAAGTGGCTCTGGATCTCGGCGAACTGCGGACGGTTTTAAACCGGATTCAGCAGTCCGGTTACCGGGCGGTGGCGGTCATTGGCAAGTTCTCACCGCGTAACCTCCAGCATGAACTGGCGATTGAGCAGTTGATTGCCGCCGAATATCCGGAGTTGATGCCGGTGACCTTAGGGCACCGTTTGTCCGGCAGGCTCAATTTCCCCCGGCGGATTACGACCGCCGTGCTGAATGCGAGTATTGCCCAGCTGCAAGCGGATTTTATCCGGATGGTGCAAGAAGTCAAAACGCGCCATCGCTTGCGCCGGGTTTTTTTAATGAAAGCCGATGGCGGGTGTGTTGACCTCGAAGCTTCACGCCTGCGGCCGATTGAAACGATCCTTTCCGGCCCGGCTGCCAGCTTAATGGGGGCGCTGGCCTTAGCGGAAGAGATTGAAAATGCCGTTGTACTGGATATCGGAGGGACGACCACCGAAATTTCTGTGTTTTACCGGGGTGAACCCCTGGCGGAGCGCGCCGGGGCGGAGATTGGCGGTTATGCGACGTTGGTGCCGGCGCTCTTCTCCCGCTCGCTTGGTCTGGGCGGGGACAGCGCGGTTGCTTTTGATGGCCGGGAGATCACGATCGGCCCCCGGCGGGAAGGGCTCCCGGTAGCGTTGGGCGGTCCCCGGCTGACGCCGACCGATGCGGTGGTGGCGCTGGGCGGCGCGGCCATTGGCGAAAAAGCCCGGGCGATGCAGGCCTTGGAAGAGATGGGGGCTCCTTTTGGCCTCGCCCCGTTGGTGCTCGCCGAACGGATTGTGACGGCTTTTGCGGAAAAGATCGCGGCGGCGGTTGCCGCGCTTTATCATAGTTTAAACCGGCGACCGGTCTATACCGTTTCGCAGGTCCTGGCTGCCGAGCATCTGCAGCCGGATCTGATCATCGGAATGGGGGGGCCGGCGTCTTTTTTCCTCCCCAAAATTGCCCGGCAAATGCAATTACCTTACCGCCTGCTGCCTTATCACCAAGCGGCGAATGCGATCGGCGCCGCTGCCAGCCGCCCCACGGTGGCGATTACGCTCCGCGCCGATACGGCGCTGGGACAACTGGTCATCCCGGAACTGGATTATGTGGCGCCGATTGCCCGGCCGTTCTTCTTTGACTGGCAGGCGGCCCGCCAGGAAGCGGTCGCCGGGCTGATCAGTTACGCGCAGCAGCGGGGTGTGGAGGTCACTGCGGGGGAGATCGAGATCACCGAGGAAGAGGTCTTTAATATGGTGCGCGGCTTCCACACGATCGGGAAGCAATATACCCTGACCGCCCAGGTGAAACCGGAGGTGCGGCGGGTTGCGTCAAAAAACGGAATTGAGGATGGAAGTTGAGGGCGATGACAGAAGTCGGATTGGTCTTTTTCCCGGCGTTTGATTGGGCGCTCACCCCCGATCACCCGGAACGGGAGGAACGGCTGTTATACACCAGGGACCAGATCCTGGAGGAAGGACTCTTTGACCTTCCGCAGATTAAGGAGTTCCGGCCGGAGGTTGCGGCGCCGCCGGAGATCGCCAGGGCGCAGATCTGTGTGCCGTCGGTCGAGAGGGTGGCGTCGAAGCCCCACCTGATCGCCGCCGGGGGGACGATCACCGCCGGCAAGCTTGTGGTTGAGGGGATAACCAGGCGGGCTTTTGCATTGCTGCGCCCGCCCGGCCACCATGCGATGCGGATTGTCCATGGCGCGCGCGGCTTTTGTACCATTAATAACGAAGCGGTGATGATTGAGTATCTGCGCAAAGTGAAGAAAGGGAAGTTACGCGTCGCGGTTGTTGATACCGATGCGCACCATGCCGACGGGACGCAGGATATATACTATAACGACCCGGATGTTTTACATATATCGATCCACCAGGACGGGCGGACGCTTTACCCGGGGAGCGGCTTCGTCGACGAACTGGGCGGCCCGGCCGCTTACGGGTTGACCCTGAATGTGCCCCTCCCCCCGGGCAGCGGCGATCCCGAACTGTTGTATGTCATCGAGCACCTGGTCCTGCCGGTCCTCCGTGATTTCCAACCCGACCTGATTATCAATGCGGCCGGGCAGGATAATCACTTTACCGATCCTTTAACCAACATGCAGGTGACGGCGCAGGGTTATGCCCGCCTGACCGAACTGTTGAACCCGGATATCGTGGTCTTGGAAGGGGGTTATTCGATCGAGGGGGCCTTGCCCTATGTTAACGTCGGGATTATCCTGGCGCTGGCCGGGTTGGACTACGCGGGGGTGGTCGAACCCGAACGCAGCGGGGTTACGGCCAAGCCCCGCCCCGTGCGGGAGGAAGTTGTCCGGACCGTCGCGCATCTGCAAGCGGTTTGGGAACGCCGGCAGGAACAGGATCTGGACCGGATCTTTGGGGAAGGCGAGTATTTTCACCGGCAGCGTTACATCTACTATGATACGGATGAGATCACCGAGGTCCAGACGGAGGTGATTAAACGCTGTCCCACTTGTAGCGGCTACCGGCGGGTCTATTCGCGGGCGGAACATTACAACGGGCGGATCAGTAAAATCGGAGCGGTTTTGCTCCCCTGGCGGGCCTGCCCGCGTTGCCGCCGGGCGGCGGAAGAAGCTTATGCACAGATGCAGGCGGAGGAGGGTTTGGATCACGTTTATCTCCAGGACCCGGAGAGGGAGAGTGAACCGGTAAGTGGTACTTGATACATGGCCGGTCGAAGGAAGAAAATGAGAACAGTGGTTTGTGGGAGCAGGTAGACTCAAAATAGTAGTAAGGTAAGAGAAACCACCGCATCGCCTCCGGGCGGTTTTTTTATTATTTTAGATCTTGATAAGTTTTTGCTCTTGATAAGGTGTCTCGCTTATAACAGAAATTGCGAAAAAGGGGCAGGAGTGTTTTGCCAAGAAACAAGCTGTCCAGAAAGGAAAAAATATTCAAAAAGAAGGTTACCGATCCGGCGTAAACTTATACAATACACTATGAAGGAATTGAATCATGATGAGCGCCAACTCATCCAATTCCTAAAGAAGCAATCCCTAACCAAAGGGGGGAG
>JAKOVI010000054.1 GCA_029782135.1 Bacillota bacterium | reverse complement strand
CACTTGGAAGGAAAAGTCAATGACAAAAAACCGACTGGTAGTCCAGTCGGTTTTTTTTAAGTGGTTTCCGGTTTATTGGTTGGCGGCGTCCGGATATTTGCCGCGTTTGGTATAATGCGTATGGAGCAGGTGGTGCGATTTTTCGCCCAACGGTTCTTTCAGGAACTCTTCATATAAGGTCTTGACAGCCGGATTCTCATGCGATTTACGGAGCGGTAAACTGGCATCCGCTTCGTAAATTGCCTTGATCCGCTCCTGGCGGATCGCGTTGGTCGTCGGGATTGGTTGCCCGCCGCCACCGATACAGCCGCCGGGGCAACACATGATCTCGATGAAGTGGTAATCCGCTTTCCCTTCTTTAATTAAATCCATCAGTTTGCGGGCATTGCTCAGACCGTTCGCTACCGCAACTTTCACTTTTGTTCCCTTCAGATCTACCTCCGCCTCTTTAATCCCTTCAAGGCCGCGGACCGCCTTGAAATCGACCGAAGGCAAAGCTTCTTTCGTTACCACCTCGTAGACGGTACGCAGGGCGGCTTCCATCACCCCGCCGCTCGCCCCGAAGATTACGCCGGCACCGGTCGAAATCCCCAGCGGATCATCATATTCCTCATCGGGCAGGCTGCCAAAGTCGATCCCAGCCTCGCGGATCATTTTCGCCAGTTCTCTGGTGGTGAGGGCGGCGTCGACATCCGCATAACCGGAATCAGTCATCTCCGGACGTCCGCATTCGTATTTCTTTGCTGTGCACGGCATGATGGAGACGACATAAATATCTTTGGGGTCAATCCCGGTTTTCTCCGCATAGTAAGTCTTGGCTAAAGCCCCGAACATCTGTTGTGGCGACTTACAGGTCGACAGATGTTCCAAGTATTCCGGATAAAAATGCTCAATGAACTTGATCCAACCCGGGCTGCAAGATGTGATCATCGGTAAGGTTCCACCGTTGTTTAGACGCTCCAGAAGCTCATGACCTTCTTCAATGATGGTTAAATCGGCAGTGAAATCTGTATCAAAGACGCGGTCAAAGCCCAAGCGCCGCAAAGCTGCCACCAGTTTCCCGGTGCTCACTTGCCCCGGCTTCATCCCGAATTCTTCGCCAATCGAGACCCGGATGGCGGGCGCCGTTTGGACGACCACATGCTTGTTCGGATCGGCCAGTGCAGCCCAGACCCGTTCCGTATGATCCTGTTCGTAAATGGCGCCAACCGGGCAGACGAGTGAGCATTGACCACACTGGACACAAGCAACGTCATCCAAATTAACCCCTCCCGCCGGGGCAATTACCGTGTCGATCCCGCGGTTCGCCGGTGCAATCGCCCCGACGCTTTGGACCTGATGGCAAACCTCCACGCAGCGGCGGCAAAGAATACATTTTTCTGGATCACGGATCAGTGCGGCGGCGGAAGTATCTTTTGGTTGCTCGCTCTTCGTTTTGGGGCGGAATCTTTGTTCTTTTACCCCTAACTGATCAGCCAAGGTCTGTAATTCACACCTTTGGTTCCGCACACAATTCAAACAGTCCTGGGGATGATTCGAGAGCAATAACTCCAGATTGATCCGGCGGGCTTGGCGAACCGCCGGTGAGTTAGTGATAATCATCATACCATCACTAACCGGTTGTGAACAAGCCGCTTGAAGGGTTCTTGCGCCGGCCACTTCGACCACGCAAAGGCGGCACATCGCTTTAACCCCAAGGTCTTCATGGTAGCAAAGCGTCGGGATCTTAATGCCTGCTGCCTTGGCCGCTTCAAGAATCGTACTCCCCTTTGGTACTTCAACCTGTTGACCGTCAACGGTTACCTTTACCTTTTCCATGGCTTACACTTCCTTTCGGCATTACTAAACAGCGTCTGATTTCACCGTTATATTCTTACAGGTGCCAGTTGGACACCGGCCATTTAGATGGGCTTGAAATTCATCGGCAAAATATTCCATACACGTCAACAAGGAATTCGGAGCGGATTGTCCCAAGCCGCAGAGGGCGGTTAGTTGCATTGTCGCGGAAAGTTCCTTTAAGAGCCGGAAATCGGCCATCGTCGCAGTTCCTTCCGCTAGCGCCTGGATTATTTCGTAGAGACGCATGGTCCCTTCACGGCAAGGTGTACATCTTCCGCATGATTCATGCACGAAAAACTTCATAAAACTTTTCAGCAGGTCAACCACACAATGGCTGTCATCGATAATTAACATCGCGCCGGAACCAAGGGCTGACCCTGCTTTCGCTAGTGTATCATAATCCATGGGCAGATCGAGAAATTCAGCGGGCAGGCAACCGCCGGATGTCCCTCCGGTTTGCGCCATTTTAAATCCTTTGCCGCCCGGGATCCCGCCGCCAACACCGTAGACGATCTCCCGGAGTGTAATACCCATCGGGACCTCAATCAAACCCTGGTTATTAATATCACCCAACATCGTGAAGACTTTTGTTCCCGGGCATTTTTCCGTCCCGATCCGGCGAAACCATTCCGGGCCGTTGAGAATGATCGGCGGGACATTCGCCAGGGTTTCGACATTGTTCACCACCGTCGGTTTCCCCCACAGCCCGGCCACTCCCGGATATGGCGGTTTCACCCGCGGTTCGCCGCGGTTGCCTTCCAGAGACTCAATCAAGGCGGTCTCTTCCCCGCAGACATATGCACCAGCGCCGGAGCGGACTTGAATTGTAAAATTAAAATCGGAACCAAAAATCCTTTCCCCTAATAAGCCATACGCGGTGGCTTGTTCAATCGCTCTTTTCATCCGTTCAATCGAAAGCGCATATTCGCCACGGATGTAGATGATACCTTGATTGGCGCCGACCGCATAACCGGCAATCGCCATCCCCTCAATAATCCCGTGGGGATCGCCCTCCATAATCAGGCGGTCTTTAAAGGTTCCCGGTTCTCCTTCGTCGGCGTTACAGATGATATATTTCTGGTCCGCGTCAATCTTGGCGGTAAAAGACCACTTTAAACCGGTGGGAAAGCCGGCTCCGCCACGTCCCAGCAGTTTTGCCTCTTTAACCATTTCGATCACTTCATCAGGACGGAGCGTGGTAACGGCTTTTCCTAAAGCCTGGTAGCCATCGTTGGCGATATATTCGTCGATCGAATCAGGATCGATCCGCCCACAATTCCGCAAGACCACCCGTTTTTGTAAACCCAGGTATTTTTCCTGTTCGAGCGGGACCTCCTGGGCGGACGGCGGCGACCAGGGCGCTTGATAAACCAGTTCCTGGAGAATTCTCCCTTTGAGCAGGTGTGACTGGACGATTCTCGGGATGTCACTTGGTTGTAATCTGCTATACATTGTCCCCTCGGGATAAACAACGATGACCGGCCCTTCATCGCAAGGCCCTAAACAGCCGGTCTCGACCACCCTGATCTCATCGGCAAGATTATAGCGGTTGAGCTCTTTATTCAGCAAATCTTTTAACGTCTTGGCGCCTTTGAGTACGCAGGGAGTACCACCACAAACCAATACGTGCGAACGGTAAATTGGCATTTAGTGTCCTCCTTTTACCCTCCCGTGACGTTAATTTAACTGCTGTGTGGGAATGAAATGAAGCCCAAACCATGAAGCACAACCGGTTTTCAATTCCCGAGATTATGTAGGATTTCTTTCACACGGTCCGGTGTTAGATTTCCATACACTTGCTCACCGATCATAATCGCCGGCGCCACACCGCACAGTCCGAGACAACTGGTGAACTCCAGCGTAAACCGGCCATCGGCGGTCGTCTCTCCGGGTTTGATCCCCAGTGTCTCTTCGATGGCAGCCAGCACGTCCGCGGCGCCCCTCACATGACAGGGAGCGCTTTCGCAGAGCCGGATAATGAAACGACCCGTCGGAGCAGTCTTAAACAGTGAATAAAAAGTAGCCACCCCATAGACTTTACTCTCCGGGAGTGCCAATCCTTCGGCAATTTGTTGTAGGACAGGGCGTGACAGATACCCATTCAGTGCTTGCGCTTCAGCGAGTACATCCAGTAAAGAACCCGGGGTTTGTTTGTACTTCTCAATCACCGTTGCCAGTTGGGATAAGCCGGTAACGGTCATTAGGTTTACCCCCTCTTCACTTTTTCCTCTATTTCCGCCCGATTACCCACTCGCCGATCATGTTGCCATTGACGATATGGTTGGCGATGATCTGTCTTGCTCTTTCCGCCGAAACTTTACCATAGATGATCCGTGGTTGATCGGGAATTTCCACTTCCACGATTGGTTCTTGTTCACAAAGACCGAGACAGCCGGTTTGGGTGACGGTTACGTCCGTCAAATTCCGCTTCCCCAACTCGTCGAGAATCACCTTCATCGTATCACGTGCTCCGGCGGCGATTCCGCAAGTCCCCATTCCGACTATTATTTTCGTCTGTGCCTTGCCTTCCCGGATTCCGGTCATTTGTTTAGCTTTTTCCCTGATTGCTTCCAAGTCTTTTAAGGACTTCATCCGGTACCCTCCTTCTTTTAACAACTTTGTGCAGATTTTCACAAAGCTGATCAGCACATTCCGCTCATTAAAATTATATCCTCCTAATCTAAAGTATGTCAATCTACTCCAATGTAATGTTATTTATTTATTAAAAACCAGTCACAAATCCTTAACCTTGTTCCGGAAAAAAGCTCCTGAGCAACAAGGCATCTCTTCCTTCCCCGATTCAAAATGCTAATTTAAACCCTTGACTACTTGCGCAATGATCCGGATCGCTTCTTTAATCTGCTTTTCATTAACATCTTTATGGGTAACAAAACGGATCGCCTTGTCCGATAGCGCACCCGCCAGCACCCCGTGGGTTTTTAAACGGTTGACAAATTCGGCAGCGGTCAGGGGATATTTTTCCAGGGACAAGATTACCATATTCGTCGGAAAGTCATCCGGATTAACCGTCAGTCCCGGGATATTGGCCAATCCTTCAGCCAGCAGACGGGCATGGTAATGATCCTCGGCCAGCCGTTCCACCATTTTTTCGAGCGCAATCAAACCGGCCGCCGCAAGGATCCCGGACTGGCGGAGGCCGCCACCGAGTAGTTTCCGGTTTTTCCGCGCTTTGACAATGAAACTCTTTGAACCCGCCAGTAAGGAACCGACCGGCGCACCTAAACCTTTCGAAAGACAGAACATCACCGAATCAGCCGGTGCGCTTAATTCCCGCACGTCAACCCCAAGGGCGATCGCCGCATTAAAGATGCGCGCGCCGTCCAGATGGACGGGTACCCCATGCTTGTGGGCGGCGTCTGCCATCATTTTTGTCTGCTCCGGAGTGAGCACGGTTCCACCGGCCCGGTTGTGCGTATTTTCCAGGCAGAGCAAACCGGTCCGGGGAAAGTGGATATTCTCCTCACGGATGGCGTGGACGATTTGTTCCGGTTCCATAAAGCCCTGCCGGCCGGGAATCGTCCGCGCTTGGGCGCCCGAAAGTAAAGCCAATCCCCCTACTTCATAGTAAAAGATATGCGATTCAGCCTCCAAGATCACCTCGTCGCCCCGGTTAACATGGGTCAGCACGGCGAGTTGATTCCCCATCGTTCCACTCGGCACAAAAAGCGCCGCTTCTTTGCCAATCTTTTCCGCTCCAAGCGCTTCTAGCTTTTGAACGGTCGGATCTTCCTCGTAGACATCATCCCCCACCTCCGCGGCTGCCATTGCTTGGCGCATCTCGGGAGTGGGCTTTGTTACGGTATCGCTGCGCAGATCGATCAGTTCCATTGCTTAAACTATCCCCTTTCTTAATTACGTATTGATTTATCGCTAGTTAAGAGGCAATCCGTAGTATAGAGAAGGCTACCCGTGAAAATTCCAAACAGTGCATTCTTTTCATTGACCAAGCTCTACGGGGATAAATAACACCGGGAAAACAGTTCCCGGTTCTCATTCCAAATCAGGCGCAGACTTTGCCCGCTCCGCGGGTCGATCCAGTCGTCGATGATCTCAAGGAGTGGCCGGATGACAAACGACCTCTCCAGCATGCGGGGATGTGGAATGGTCAAGATCTCCGAGTGGAAAACCCATTCGTCAAAGAAGAGAAGATCCAGATCAAGCGTCCGGGGGCCAAACCGCGGTCCCGGTACTCTGCCCAGTTCCTGTTCGATTCCCTTTAACTTCAAAAGCAACGCCAGAGGATACTCAGTAGTTTTGCCGAGACAGACCTGGTTTAAGAACCAAGGCTGCTCCAGATAACCAACCGGTTCCGTCTCATAAAGTGAAGAAAAAACCGGATCCTTGAGGAGGACGGTGAGACGTTGACGGGCTTTCGACATATTTTCTCTCCGGTTACCTAAATTGGACCCAAGGGCAACGGCTACGGTAAACAAAACTTCATTCCCTTCCGTTGTTTGAAGATCTATAAAACGTTTATTTTGGAAGATTACTGTTTGCGCATGGACTGACGGGGTGAACCAACGTTTAAGGACCAGTCTGCTTCCCCGGACGCACCAGGGCATCGGTCATGCGGGCGACACGCGCCATCGCTTTCACATCATGCACACGGATCAGATCCGCGCCGCGGGCGATCCCGATTGCAACAGTAACGGCGGTCCCCTCAAGCCGCTCCTCCACTGGAAGGTTCAGGGTCAGGCCGATTACGGATTTACGTGAGGTACCCAACAAAATTGGCGCTCCAAGGGCTTTTAATTCATCCAGCCGGTTGATCAGTTCCAAATTGTCCGCATAGGTTTTCCCAAAGCCAATCCCAGGATCAATGATCACTTTTGCACGGGGGAGGCCATGCTCCTCCGCCAAGGCAATACTTCTCCGGAGGAAGGCTGCGACATCGGCCAATAAATCGGTATAACCGGGAGCCGCCTGGTTGTGCATGACAACCACCGGAACTTGAGCCCCCGCGACGACTTTCACCATCTCCGGATCTTTTTGGAGACCCCAAATATCGTTAATAAGGTCGGCGCCGGCTTCGAGGGCTGCCTTGGCGACCGCCGGTTTGGAAGTGTCCACCGAGAGCGGGAGGGGCGACTCTTTCGCCAATACCTCAATGACCGGTAAAACCCGTTGCATTTCTTCTTCGACAGAGACCGGAGTAAAACCTGGACGGGTCGATTCGCCGCCGATATCCAAGAGATCCGCCCCGTCTTCCAAAAACTGCTCGGCTTGCCGGCGGACCCGGTCAAGGAGTTGATCTTTCGACCATAAACCGTCTCCGGAGAATGAATCGGGAGTAATATTAATAATGCCCATGAGATAGGTTCTTGTTCCCCAGGCAAAGACCTTGTTTTTGATGGTCAAAGGCGGTACAGGCTGCCGGATCCGTTCCAGTAACTCGGCCAACTCCGCAGCGAGGGCCGCCAGGCCAAAGGGCTGGCGCGGGAGGAGGGTTAATAACCGTTCATACTGGGTACGCGTCCCGATGATGATTGCTTCACCTGTTTTTTCCTGATTAAGGTAAACCATCTCCTTTCCCAGGGCAACCTCTCCCCCCTTGGCTAGCATCTCCTGTTTTAAAATACAGGCCGCCGGGGGAGAAAGATTACGTACCTTAATCATAATCAACTCGCCTTTACCCAGCATTAGTTCACAGCCTTCCGGAGTGACCCCGATCCGTTTAAACTCTGAGAGTAAGTCATGCGGTTTCATTCCGGAGAGCAGGCGCAGGTGATAGGTCATGACGGTCTTCCCTCCACTGTCCAGATCATCGAAAAACTGCCTAAAAGTTCGTGATTGATCGGCAAACTCCTGCTCCGCTCCAGTTAAGAAAGGTTAAAGGAAGAAAAATAAAGCTATAAATGATCATGGAGCAGTTCCCGTAAGTGACTGAGCGCCGCTTTTTCGAGCCGGCTGATCTGCACCTGTGACACCCCGATCTTTTCCGCCAAGGCGCTTTGGGTCTTTTCGCCAAAAAACCGTTCTTCAATAATTAACCGGGAACGCGGATCGAGTTGTTGGAGCGCCTGGCGCAAGGCAAACCCCTCCACGATCTTCTCTTCGCTCCCGGTACCGACCTGCTCTTCCAGGGTGAGGGTTGAACCGTCTTCTTCATAGATCACTTCTTGTAAGGAAGTAAGCGGCTTGCTTACTTCCAAGGCGGAGGCAATCTCTTCACGGCTTAATTTAGTAATCTCTTCCAGTTCGGTCAGGGTAGGTTCCACTCCTTGTTCATTGATAAATTCGATCCGGGCACGCATTACCTTCTGGGCTATCTCCCTTAAACCACGGCTGACTTTGATGCTTCCACTTTCCCGCAGGTACTGTTTGATTTCACCGATGATCAACGGCACCGCATAAGTGGATAGTTTTACCCCCAGCTCCGGTTTGAACCGCTCAATCGCCTTCATTAACCCGAGCGCCCCAATCTGAAAAAGATCGTCGAACTCTTCTCCTCGCCCGGCAAACCGGCTGACGATACTCCGGACCAATCTTAGATTATGTTCAACCAGGATTTCTTTGGCCTGCTGATCCCCTTCGGCCATCCGCCGGAGCAAACTGGCGGTTTCTTCGTCGGAAAGGAGATCGGTTCGCTTCTTTCCCTCATTGACCGGTTCCATGCTCCGCTCTACTCCGTTCAGGTTTTTTGCTCATAAATACTTTCGTACCTTGACCGGGCGCCGATTCAATCTTCATTTCATCCATAAATGATTCCATAAAAATAAGTCCTAAGCCCATGCGCTCCGGATCGGTGGAATAAGCCGCGGTTTTTGCCAGCGCCAGATCACTGATCCCGCAACCTTGGTCAATGACTTTTATTTGTAAAGTATCATCTTCGATCTTCAGTTCTAAACGGATTTCCCCGCTTGTTTGCCGGTAGGCATGAATCACACAATTCGATACTGCTTCGGAAGTGGCAACTCTGATCTCTTCAAGCTCATTGAGGGTGAAATCAAGCTGTGCGGCGAAAGCGGCAACAATCACGCGGGATAGACTTACATTCTCAGGTAAGCTGGGAAAGGTGACCATTAAATAATTTTCCTTCATCCCCTGGCCTGCCTCCTTAAATTTTATTCTGAGCTTCCTGCAAGGAAGGATAAATCGTCATCACTTTTAGTAAACCGGAAAGTTCAAATAAACGGTGAAGATGAGGCGGGACATTAACAGCACTTAATTTCCCACCGCGTTGCGCCAGTGTTTTATACCGTCCAAGAATGGCGCCTAAGCCGGAGCTATCGACAAATCCTGCCTCGGTAAAATCTAAAATCAGATGCTGAATGAGTTGGTCCTCGGACAACTTGCTCTCGATCTCTTCCCGAAAGGCCGGTGAAGTCGAAAGATCTAGCTCTCCGCGGATTTGGGCAATCAGGGTGGTTCCGTTCCGCCTTAATTCCAGTTTCAAAATCAGATTCCCCCCTTATTTTTGGATCTACTGGATTTTTTTCGGCGAATGTTCACCTTTTCCTGCCCGTTGACGAAAGTCGTTCCGCGTAAAAAAAAACCGCCTGACGGCGGTAAATTGCACTTTCTATTTTTTCGATCAGGAGCGCGGGACGGAAGGTCAAACCTGAGTTGGCAAAGAGGGAAGTTGATTAATGGAAAAACCCTCGCACCAGATTTTGAGCGGTTTGGAAGAAGAAGCGGAAGAAACCACACTCCTTGACCTCGGTGGCCGTTACTAAATCCATTTTTACTTTGACTTCACCGTCCACCAAAACCTGAATTTCACCCACCGGTGTCCCCTGCGGTAAGGGTGCCCTGACCTTCGGTGGATAATTGATTTGGATCTCCGGCTTGCTCTGTGCATCCTTCTTTAAAACCACGGTCAGATCTTGCGGGAGAATGAGATCAACCTCTTTCACCATCCCTTTTGTGACCTTGGTGCGTCCCAAAATCTGCCCGCTGTTCACGAGTTTTAGGGCTTTAAACTGGCTAAAACCATAGTTGAACAATTTCGTGATTTCACTGTTCCGGACATTGGAAGTTGGCGCTTTCATGACCACGGCAATCAACCGGACACCGTTACGCTGCGCGGTTGCGACCAGACAATAACCGGCTTCCGCTGTATATCCCGTTTTCAACCCGTCGCAACCTTCATAGAAACGAACCAGGTTGTTTGTGTTCCGGAGGAACGATTCGCCTCCCCGCAGGCTGTCGATCCATTTCCCGGTCCATTGGAGAACCGCCGGGTATTTAAGCAGTTCCCGGGCCAGGATCGCCTGATCGTACGCCGTGGTGATGTTCCCCTGGCCGCCCCCGTCCGGTTGGAGCCCGGTCGCATTCACATAAACTGTATTCTTTAAGCCGAGCTCTTGTGCCCGTTTGTTCATCAATTTCACGAACTCATCATGCGAACCGGCGAGATATTCCGCCAGAGCATAACTGGCATCATTAGCCGAGACAATCCCCACTGCTTTCATCAGATCAGCCACGGTCATTTCCTCGCCCGGTTCCAACCAAATCTGCGATCCACCCATCCGGCAGGCTTCAGGACTGGCAATCACGGTATCATTAAGACTGATCTCCCCGCTCTCTAGCGCCTCCATCACCAAAAGCATCACCATCATTTTGGTTACACTAGCCGGAGGGAGCGGTTTCGTACTGTCTTTATCGACCAGGATCTCCCCACTGCTTGTCTCCATCAGGATCGCGGATTGGGACTGAATGGTAAAGGGGAGGCTGGCCTGGACCATTCTGACCCCCAGGGTGCAAAGTAAAATGGAAAGGATAACCAATGATGTTGTTTTCTTCCCCATGCTTCTTCCTCCTCAGTTTCCTCTCTTTCAAAAGTTTTCACCAAAGAAAAAGGCATTATTCACACCCGCATTCCCGGATTGGCACTCCCTCCCAAGAACTTTACAAATTAAAGACAACCAACCGGAAGGAGAGGAAAAAGCGTCTGCCATAGGGAATTAAAAAAGTACCCTTGTCAGCGGGCACTTATCTTTTCCGGGATACTTAATTTTCGTGTGAAGGCGGGATACAGATGGAAGACATCCAGAACAAACCGGACACGCGTGGAATCGAAATTCACCGGGTGGGTGTGAAAGATGTTCACCTTCCGGTGCTGATCGCGACCAAAGACGGGTCCTTCCAGCAAGTGTTGGGTAAATTTTCGGTTGCCGCCCTTTTACCGCGGGAATATAAGGGAACACATATGAGCCGGTTTATGGAAGTGTTGGTGGAGTGGGGAGAAAAACCGATCTCCGGCCGGGAGTTAAAATTGATGCTCATGGAGGTAAAGCAACGCTTAAACGCACCCTCGGCCGATATTTCCCTGGATTTTCGCTATTTCATACCGGTTACTGCCCCGGTCAGCAGACTGCGCGCACCTTTGGATTACCCTTGCCGCTTTTGGGGACGCCTCTCCGAAGACAGTTATGAGTTCTTACTTTCAGTGGAGGTTCCAGTCATTTCCCTCTGTCCGTGCAGTAAAGCAATCTCCCGTTACGGCGCCCATAACCAGCGAACGATCATCCGGGCGGATGTGCGGTGTCATCCCGGAACCTATCTTTGGATCGAAGATTTAGTCCCCAGGCTTAAGGCCCAGGGTAGTTCCTGTATCTATCCGGTCCTCAAACGGGAAGACGAGAAGCACGTCACTGAAGAGGCCTATGAACACCCTAAATTCGTGGAGGATATCTTACGCGACTCTGTACTGGCTTTAAGGCAAGAAAAGAAGATTGCCTGGTTCCGGTTGGCGGTCGAAAGTTTTGAATCGATCCATAATCATAGCGCGTTTGCTTTCTATGAAGAAACGCTGGCGTCCGGACACCAGGAACAAAACGGGCAGAACCGGCAATCCTCGCCGGCCGGGTAATCCGCAAGCCGGTCATGCGTGCCGATATACGCCACCGTCTCCCTGATCTTCCGCTCAGTTTGGGCCAGGTTCGCCGGGGTCAGGACAGATGGGATTTTCTCATCCGCCCGGACAAAATAGACCCAGGCCGCTTCCGGCAGGCGTCCGAAGATCTCCCGTAACGCCAACGCGTAGAGGGTTACCTGGAAAAGATAACGGTCGCGGATCTTGCCTGGTGGCGGCACCCGCCGGTTGGTTTTGAAATCGACCACCGTGAAGTCGCCATCCGGTGTAAAGAGGATCCGGTCGATCACCCCGGTAATTACCACATCGTCCAGCTTCAAAAGGAAAGGATATTCGTTTTCAACCCGTTCGCCATCGCGGGGATAAAAAGGACTCCGGAGGTAGTTGCTCCGCATGATTTCCAGTTCCACCCGGGCTCTTTCCCGTTCCGGCTCCGGAAAACGTTCCAACCATTCCCCCCACTTGGCTGGCGGCACCTCTTTCCCAAGGGTTTTACCGGTAATTAAATGGTGGAAGACTTCACCGAGTAACACCCCATAACCCGCCTCCTCTTCCGGCCGATGGTCCACCGTGACAAACTGGGGTTCGGCTCCCAACCGGTATTCCCAGTAAAAGCGGCGCGGACATTCCTGAAAGGTCAAAAGCGGCGTCAATGATAGCTTTCTCGTCACCGCTTTCGTAAGCGGACGTTCCATTTCCAGGGCAGATGCAATTTGCGCTCTGGTCTTTTCCTCCGGGTCCGGGCGCGAACTTGCTTCCCCAGCCACGATTCCTGTAACTTCCCTCGTTACTTTGATTTTTTCCCCACCAAAACAGAGCGCTTCTGTTTCCGGCTCACACAGCTCCGGGATAATCTGGTAGAGCCACTCCATCCAGGAGTCAGCTTCATCGACCCGGTCTGCTTTGATTTCCGTTGCCGTCCCGGAGAGCAGAAGATAATCTTTCGCCCTGGTCAGGGCAACGTAAAATAATCTTTTAAGTTCGGATAGCTCAGCCCGTTCCTCCCTCTCCTGCACTTGTGCGGTCTGGACGGTCGGAAACCAATTCCCCTCTTTGGTGCGGACCTTATGCACCAAACCGCAGTCCGGATGGTAAGCCACTAAAGTGGAACGTTTCCGGTTGAAAGCCCGGGCTAATTCCGGCACAACAACAACCGGAAATTCAAGACCCTTCGCCGCATGGATGGTCATTAATTTGACCATATCCCCTTCTTGGAGCGAGGTTACCGCCTCCCCCTCCCGCACTTCCAGATTGGAGAGATGGCGCAGAAATCCTACAAAATCACCCACCCCGGTATAACCTTTGGCGACAAACTCCTCGGCCCGGACCAAAAGTTTCTCCAGGTTAGCCATGATTCGCGTCCCCCCGGGGAGAGCCGCTGCTGTTTCCAGATAACCGGTTTCGCGCCAAGCCAGGCGGAGCAGGTCCGGAATGGAAAGAAGATGCGCATTTTCTCTTAAAGCTTGAAGAAGATTATAAAAACGGAAGATTCTCGCCCGTTCCGGAGGGCTAATCTCCGGTCTTTCTCTGTTGCCGCCCGCCGTGCCAAAAAAGCCGGCCGCTAAGCCATCGGGGATCGCCAGCCAGAAAAGCGCCTCATCGGAGAGTTGGCAAAACGGCGAACGCAGAACACCGGCCAACGCCAGCGAGTCGTCGGGAGACTCCACCACCCGCAGCAGGTTAATCTGGTCTTGGATCTCCTGGCGGGCATAAAACCCAATTCCAGCATGGACCACATATGGTACCCCGGCGGCGGTAAGAGCATCCTCGAATTTTTTCAGCCCGGTCCGCGCCCGGAACAGGAGGGCAAGATCCCGGTACTGCACAGGCCGTTGGCCGCTCCCCGTCCTGATTGACAATTCGGCGGACTCCACCATCTTCTTTAACCGCACTGCCAGGAGTTCCGGTTCATTCTCCGCCGCAATGAGGATCTCTACCCCCGCTTCCCGGTGTTCATCCTGACCGGCAAGGGGCAATAACGGGTGATAAGGAAAAGCTTCCGTGGCAAACAACTCTTGACAAAGACCATTAATAACCCCGGCCACCTGCGGTTTGGTACGGTAATTCTGGTCGAGGACCAAGACTGCTCCTTCCGGCCGGTCCTGGTATGCGCGGGCCAAATCCGTCATGATCTCCACTTCAGCACCGCGAAACCGGTAGATTGATTGTTTGAGGTCACCGACCAAGAAGAGGCGCCCTCCCTGGTATTCTTCGCCGGTGAGCAAGCGGATGATCTCCCACTGTAAACGGTTTGTATCCTGGAATTCATCTACCATGAAATACTTAAAACTGCGCCGGTATTCCGCGGTAATCTCCGGATAAGCCCGCAACAGGCGGCGGACGAGGAACTGTTGATCCGTGAAGTCAATCTTTCCTTCCGCCTGTTTGATCGCTGTATACTCTTCCTCAAACAAACGAAGATACCGGAGGAGGATGGGGCGCTGCCGGACCGCTTCAACGGTTGCCAATGCGGTTTGCAAAAATTCAACCTGGTTACAGACTTGTTCAATCGCCGGTCTTAATTGTTTGTTCAGGTTACCGGGAAGATAAGAAAGAAGTTGCACCAAAGCCGCATTGGTCTCCTCGGTCAGGGAGGCGGCCTGTTCAATCCCTGCTTTTAATTCAGTCCAACAAGCGGAAAAGTCGGCTAACAACTGCTGAGCCCGGGGCGTCAGCTTTACTTCCCCGGCTTGGTAAAGCAGCGCTTCCACTGCCAGGCGGAGCCCGGCTTTTATTCCTTCCAAATCGGGAGCGCCAGTCTTCACGGCCAACAATTCAAGGGTCTCAAGCTCTACGCCCGTATCCCTCAGCGTAGAATACAAACCGGTGAGGCGGTTGAGGAAAAAATCGGTACCTAGCGACAAAACCATCGCCATCAAGGAAGGATCCTCGGCAGCCGAAAGCAGCTTACTTAAGGCGTTCCGGGCTGCTTTTGTTTTAAGTAGGTACTCTTCCCCTTCATCCAAGACGACGGCCCGGGGATCAATCCCTGCTTCCACCGGGTGTTGCATCAGGAGGGAAAAACAAAGGCCATGGATGGTCGTGATCTGGGCGGCGACCTCCAAGAACTCCAGCTGTCTTGACCAGTAAGCTCGCTCGCTGCCGGTGCTCTGTGTGTATTCCTTTTTAAGCTGTTGCCGAATCCGCGCTTTCATTTCCGCGGCCGCTTTCCGGGTGAAGGTAACAGCAACAATCTGCGGTACTTCACATTTTTTCGTCTGTAAAAGGTAGAGATACTTTTGGGTTAAAACTCTGGTCTTTCCGGTGCCGGCACCGGCCATCACCAGGAGATCTTTATCCAACCTCGTGACCGCTGCTTGTTGTTGTTCATTCAGTTTCATTTTCGTCTTCCCTCCCCCACCAGGCGCGCCGGCAGATCGTGCGGAATTCGCAGTAACTTGTGCAATCCTCCGGTGGCGCAAAGGAAAAGTCTCCCTTTAATATTCCCTGAAAATAAGCGAGCGCCTGGCCAACGCTATGTTCGATTAAGGAGTCCCAATCAGGCTCCTCCAGCGCTCCACGGATTGAAACGCCAAAGTTCAAACTCTCCTTCCGCCAGATGCCGCGGCGGCGATTAGCCTGTTTCAGGCTGTAGTAAGCAGCTCCAACCGGTTCGGCGGTTGGGAAGAAGAGGCGACCCACCGCCAAGAGATAGAGCGGCAGTTGTAACAACTTACCCTCCTTGATTGCCTTTGGTGACGGAGGATTTCCTGATTTATAGTCATAGACGATAAACCTTCCTTCACAGTCGGTATCGATCCGGTCAATCTTCCCCCAAAGGCGCAAGGATAGAGTCTCCTGTTGCTCTCTCCCCGCCGTCAAGACCAAAGGCTCGGCTGTCGAGGCCGGATCGGCGTCCCGTTTGATCCCGCCAAAACCCAATTCCAAGAATTTGGCGGTAAAACGGCCGGCCGTTTCTTCCGCCCACGCCACCTCTTCCTTGATCACCTTTTCTAAACTAAAATAGAAATTTTCCCGTGCGAGCATCAGAAAGTGCCGGTATAGGAGGGGCAAGGACTCATCTCCGGTGCTGTAATGCTCCGTAACCAACGTCCGGATCTCTTCCAGATACCGGGGGAGCAAACGGCGGCTTAACACTTCACCCCGGTGCCGCCCGAAAAATAACCGGAGAATAGTGTGATACCGTTCACCCTCCTCCAGCCGGGTGGGGAGAAATTCCGGTTCCTCCATACTTTCCAGTTTTAAGATCCGCCGGCAGAAAAAACTGAAGGGACAAGCCGCATATTCTTCCAAAGCGGAAACACTCAGGGGCTGCGCGGTGAACTTCGCTTTCAGGATGGCCAACCGCTTGCCCCGGCTTTCGCTGCTTTCCACGTTCTTCCCCAGTCGGTGGTTGCGTTCCGCCGCAATCTTATCACTAATCTCATTTTGGAGCTCTGTGCTGTTTGGCTTCAGTTTAATTACGGACTCGTCCGCCTCGGCAACGGTTGTACAATGCGTTAAACCGGGATAGATGGCGAGTATATCTTCCAGGAAGGAACTGGGGTTGAGCGGTTCACCTTCTTGATCGGTTTCGCAGTAAGAGAGCAGCAGTTGTTCCTCAGCTGATTTAATAAGATAAAAGAAGAGCAAACGTTCCATTGCCAGCTTTTCCAGGTTGTTCGGGAGAGCGGCGGCAAGCGGGGAATGTTTAAGCGCCTCACCCCTAAGCAGCCAGCCTTCCGGACCGATCGCTGGGAAGAACCCTTCATTGAGGCCGGCAAAAACAGTAACTTTAAAGGTTACCCCCCTCACTTCGGCGGGAGTTAATAACCTAATCCCATTCTCCCAGGAGGTGGGTAATTGGACCTGTTCCGTCTCGAGTAATGCCGTGAGCATTATATAAAACTGCTGCACGGTTAGTTTTTTCTGGGCCAGTCGACATAATGAAGTGCGGGCCTCACTAATCAGCCGGTTCAGTTTGCTTATTATAGCAGTCTGCCGGTACCGGGCCTGGCGGTATGGTTCGGCCGTTACACCACCGGGAAGAATGTTCTCTTGGAGCAATGGGCAGTTGAGCCATTGCTCACAAAAGCATAGGTATTCCTCGATGGTTCCTTCCACCGGGATCCGCGCAAGCAGTTCAAGGAGGATACAAATCCGGTTGGCGGTCTCCGGATATTGCGCAAAACTTGCTCTTAATTGTCCCTGCCACCCGGAGAGGGTTGCCGGTGGAACAAACGAAAAGAAGGCCCGTCTAATGGTGATCCCGCCGAAGCGCAAGTAGTTAATCATTTCGGTCCACGCGAATTCGGTCAGGACTACTTTAAATGGTTGCAGTAAAGCCTGGGCTACCGGTTCGGTACTTAATGGCGTCCTCAATTTCGCGGTTACCGGTAGACCACTGTCGGTAAGGATCTGGTATACTTCATTTAAGGGATAGGTTGTGACCAGCCCAATTTGCTCCGGGGTGAGATTGGGATCGGCCTTTAATAATCTTTTTATTTCCTCTGCCAGATAAGCTACTTCCCTCCGCCATCCGCCCTTTGCCTTGCAGAGCCGGATACTGGCATCGGGTTCAAA
>JAKOVI010000053.1 GCA_029782135.1 Bacillota bacterium | reverse complement strand
GAGGTGGGCAGGGTTTCGCGACGGGTATACTGGCCGCATGGCCATCCGGCAGCCTTCGCCAGGGAAAACGAAGCCGCCCGTGCGACCGAAGTGGCAGTCGCGCTACCACGGCGCGCGGATGACGCCGGAGCAATACCTCGCGCTCCCGGAAGAAAAGCCGTACCTCGAATACATCGACGGGATGGTGTTGCAGAAGCCTATGCCGAGCCGTGAACACGTCGAGCTCGTGGCGGAGATCATCTTCCCAATCAAACTCTGGATTCAGTCTCACGGTGGCCGCATCGGTCCCGAGGCCCGGGTTCGACTCGGCGAGCTGAACAACTTCCGCCTCCCGGATGTTTCGTTCTGGAAGGAAGGGGCCCCGCGAGACGACGACGCGACACCATCGCTGGCTGTCGAAATCCGCTCTCGCGGGCAGACGCTGGCCGAACTGCGGCGGAAGTGCGAGATGCTGCGCTCCACGGGTGTCGAAACGTGCTGGCTGATCGACCCCGTCTCGCGGACGGCGGAACTGTACGAAGGCCGCAAGAAGAGCGGTGCGGCGGTCGAGACGCTCACGGCCAGTTGCCTGCCGGGCTTCGCGCTTCCGCTCGCCGAGCTGTTCGCCATCCTCGACCAGGAATAGCCCGCGCGGCCTACAATCCGGCGCATGAGCCTGCCACCCTTCTCCCTTACCGACCTCTCGGGCGCGGAGCGAAGCTTCCCCACCGGCCGCCATGCGCTGCTCTGCTTCGTCAAAGAGGACTGCCCCACCTGCGTGCTCTCGATGCCGCTTATCGAGGCGGCCGCCGCCACCTTCGGTGACGCTCTCGACGTCTGGTGCGTCGGCCAGGACGCGGCCGGGAACGCCCGCCTCGCCGAGCGTTTCGGGCTGACCGCGCCGATGCTCGACGACTCCCGGCTGCACGTCTCCTACCGCTACGACCTCGACACCGTGCCCACGGTCATCCTCGCCGACGGCGCAGGCGTCGAACTCGAACGGTTCGTCGGCTTCGGCAAAGGCGACTGGCAGGCGCTGTATCAGCGGCTCATCTCGCTGACACTCTCGCCCGCGCCGGTGGTCGACTGGGGCGCCTACCCCGAGTCCCGCCCCGGTTGTGGTTCGAAGTCGGTTGAACCAGGCGTCGCCGAGCGGCTCGAAGCGGAACTCGAAGGCAGCCCCATCCGCGCCCGCCGGATCGAGGTCGGCGAATCGGACGACATCTTCGAGTTCATGTTCGACCCCGTGTGTGTGCGACTGCTCCGCTTCGCGGGCAATCACTCCGCTTCGCTCCGTTATGTCTCACATTGTCTTTATTGTCTTTACTTGTCTAGACTTTTTCAGTATAATAAGACTTACCGGAACACTCCGGAATAAAACGGATCGGCTAAGACTATGAACAAAGAACAAAAAAACAAATTACGGATTAACGTTACGATCTGGTGGGGCCTTACATTCCTGCTAGGTTTTTCCATTGGGTACTATACAGCGGCCCGCGAGGCCGCGCAGATGATCTTAGAGGGGTTGAAATGAAAGCACAGTTTTACAAGGTTGAATATACAATCGCCCGGACGGGACCTATGAAAGGTTTTAGACTTCATCAAAGCTACGAAAAGGGCCGAGAAAAACTTTTTAAGTTAATAGGTGAATGTCTGGCAGATTCCGGACTTGGAAGCATTACCATTGAACGAATCGAGGAGAATCAAGTTCCTAGATACATTTTAAAGGAGTTGAACTAATGAGCAAACGAATAGGAAAAAAAGAAATTGCGCAGTTACTAGGTATTCACGAAAAAACCGTGGAGCGGTATATCGGGGACGGATCGACTCCGGAAAGTCTGGACTTCCGGGAAAAGACCGGCTACCACAAAAACGAGTTGAACGGGCGTATTAGTTTCGATGATCGGTTTGCCCGGATATACGCGGCTAATGTCACCGGTAATGACGATCTAAGGGCCGTGGAGCACGTTATCGACGCGGAACCGGAACAAGTCCAGGCAATCGAAAAAGCGGCCCCGGTCGCGGCTATGATCCCGGCCCCGGCGATGCCGGCAAGCAACAAAGAATTTACGGCGGCGTTTTTGCTACCGCATAAAATCTTACTGACTCCAAGGGAAGCGGCTCAATTAACCGGCCTTTCCCAAAAGACGATCCGGGAACACTCGGAGAAAATCGCGGGCAAGTGGAAAATAACAAGGTCCTATCTGCAAGCGGTCGTAAATGAATTGTTCGCTAATGCCAAGCCAACAATTTCGAAAGGCAAAACCGGGAACATTTCGTAAAGTCCAATAAAATCGGACACGTAAAAAATCGAGCATACTATTAAGAAAAGAATAGTGCTCGGTTTTTTACGTGGCCCCGGCATTATTCGGATCGGGCCGCGAAGCGGTCCGGGCCTTTCATAACACCGTAAACACTACCTGAAAATGCGATCAGGGGTTGAAAATAAAAAAAAAGTGCAAAATGGTTACGTATCAAAAGTGTTACGTAGGGTAAAAAACAATCTTGCAATTCTAAAAAAGGTGATATATTCTTTTCGTGGCTAAGACAGAATGAGCATCGTAACTGAAAAATAACAAGTTTAAGTTTGTTGGCAGGCCGGGCCTTTCAACAAATTAACGCGGTAGTGTTGCGATGGTCCTGTCTTAGCCGAAAGGGAAGTCCTGCTACCGCGTTTTTATTTTAAACAATACGTTGCTAATGATTCGGGGATTTTGTAAACTCCAAAGCGTTTACAAGGTTTCGTTCAGGCTAAGAGATGCAAACCGAAAAAGTTCAAAAGTCTCACAGAAACGACCACAAGCCAGAATTGCAAAACGGTATTCCAACCGAAAGGCAATCGGAGCACGAAAGGGCCGTCTTATTTAACTACGTTCTGCGTAATCTCGGAGTGTCGCGGCAAGCGATCCGGTTTATCTATGTAATTAAATCGCTTACGGTTCCGGGCAAGGTTTACCATTTTAACGACTATTTTCTAGCGGAGCACCTAGGGTGCGCCGAGTCTCCGACTTGTAGAAACTACGTTGTAAATCTCAGGAAAAAATTAAAAGAGTGGAACCGGGGAACGTATAACGACCACGGAACACGGCATTATTCGTTTGTCTCGGTTGAAGAAAACACTTACGACTACAAAACAAAAAAGCAAAATTCTACCGGCTATCTTTTCTCTCAGGACTTCGCGGACCTTTTAGAAAACCTAATTGTTAAGGTCCGGGCTAATTCTCATTATCAAACAAATTGGATAAGGGCGATCAGGGAAACTTGCGGAACCGAGGCCGGGGCCGATCTGAAAGAGTTCGGGTTCTGGAAAGAACGCAAAGAACGATTACCACGGACTCCGGAAGATATTTTGGGGACCTTGCTGCTTAATTGGAAGCGGTTAACTAAAAAAATCATTTTCGAGGGCAAGCGTTTGGGTGTGCCTAGTGATCTTTTGGCCCGGAAGCTGATTGATCTAGGCCCCGGTTACGTTCTGCGCGGCAAGTGGGAAGCGGAAGCACAATACGGCGTTATCGGTCGGGTTTTGACACCGGGGGCCGATCAGCAAGCGGAAGTACACGACACAAACGGCAATTTTGTTAGTCACTTCCATTTAGAGTTGGAAGAAAACGAATTCGAAAAATTATGGACTAAAGTCCTTTCTTACGTTGGCGAACGCGAAAAGCCGGAAGAAACGGTTTTTGCTACGCCTTATGTTCCAAAGTCTAGGCTAGGAGATTTTGAAAATGTTAGCAGTAAGTCACGACAATTTTTTAATAACGGCGCTCGGAATTCTGCCGGCAACAATGGACTTTCGCCCGATGGGTTGGGACCTCGGGGAGATATTTCACTTTTGCAAGCGGAACAATTTAACGAGTTTATGGCTGACCAAAAACAGCGTTTTATGGAAAGACTTAGCAAAGGCGGTTGAGACTATCGAAACGCGGCCCGATGGTACGGAGTTCGGCAATCACCATTTACGGGCGGACGGTTGGGAAGTGCGGCCCAAAGGCCGGTTCGAAAATATGATAACGGCTTGGGACGAGTCCGGGTTCCGGACCGTTCTAAATGTTCCCGGCCTTTGCCGGGACCGGTGGGAGTTTGACCGGATCGACGATCCGTTTTTGCTATTCAATGCAATCGGAGCATTTCAAGACAAACTCGGAATATTACCGACTTTCTCACAAAGGGCCGCAAAAGATTTATTCGTTTCGAGTCTCAAACAAAGGCCGGTTCTGGTGTCCGACGATCCGGAAAAATATTGGCAACCGTTCATAGACAAAATGGAAAGCGATATTATCCGGGTTTTTGATCTTAGCGAGTCCGCAAAGGTCCAACCGTGGGTTCACGCTTTCGATAAACGAATGATGTTTTTAAGTGCGGCCCGTGGCGGAATGTTCGGAGTTGGGGCCTTTGAGTACGTTGAAAATCTGCAATATACCGGGACCGGGAAAGCGGTTGGCCTTGTCGAGATTGAAAAACCGGTATTTGAAAATGTTTTCAAACCGGAGTTTGCAAAATTCCTGGCGGAATTTTTCGGAGATACTTGTTTGTTTATGAGTGCTTATCTACCGATCATTGAACAATTCACGGCAAAACCGATAAAGATAAAACGCGGTTGGATATGGCGAAAACCGGAGCGGCTTTTTGAAAAATTCGCGGCAAAACTCGGAACGGCAATTAAAGAGACTCGCTCCGATCAGGCCGATCTAAGGGCCGCTAATATGGCTTTCAAAAGTATGTACACTGTTTTCTTTGGTTGGCTAGGCCGATTAGAGAACCGGACCGGGTACGCGATGGAATTATTCAGACCGGATTGGCGGGCAATTATCGTTTCCGAGGCCGGCGCTAATTTGCTCCGAAATGTCTTGAATGTCTATGAATATACGAAACTGCTACCAACCGCGATCAATCACGATTGTTTGATGTATTTTTCGCAGTCCGAAAATTGGAAAATGGACCTAGACAAAACGGCGGTTGCCGATCCTAACAAGTTTTCCCACGAATGGACGGCTCCGGGCGATCTGGTCCGCACCGCAATCGATCAAGGATATTCAGCTATGCAGATAGAAAGCGAGGTAAAGAAAAATGGCCAAGAATAAATCTTTACAGCGGCGGGTTGCCGAGCATATAGCAAAGGCCGACGCGATCAAAGTTAAATCGGCTCAAAGGCGAATTCAGCGGGCCGCAAAAGCTAATAAACCGATCAAGGCCCCGGAAAGTCTTAGCAGTTATTACCGGAAACTTTTTCGGGAAGTTGTAAAAGAGAAAAAGGAAAAGGCGGCCCCGGCTCCGGAACCGATCCGGGAACCGGACCGGCAAAGGTTCGATGATTATTTCGAGCAACCGGACCGGGCGGACTTCGATTTTGACGGCGTTGAATTATTCAAAATGGATGCAAAAGTTGAACTAGGATCATCCGGGAGTAAGGATATTCGGGACCGGACAATAAAGCACCTTATCACGGCGGACGAAGCAAACCGGATACTTAACGCTCCAACCGCAGAAAAGGCGGCCCGGGAATTTTCTAAAATAGTTGGCTACGTTGCCGAGGTCCGGGACTTCCGAAATTTTGAATTTAGGGGAAAAACCTTTGATAAAGACTTTTTTGAATAAATCGGTTGACAGCACAATATTTAGTGCTGTAGGATTCTACCTAGCCGATCAGGTCCGGGTTTTTTTATGTTCAACAAACATTCGCTTTATTGGTTTTGGCAAGCGGTGGACCTTAAGCGGGCGATCTTATTCGCGGGTGGCGCTTTGGCCTACGCTCTAATCTTTCGGGAGTTATTCAAATGAGTTGGAAATTTTTCGTTCAAATGGCTATTGGTCCAATCCATTATGCCGCAACCGTTTTTCGTAATCAGGATACGAACGACACCGGGCAAGACGATCTTATAGCGTTAACGCTTGATTACGTGGCGAACGTCCTAGCGGCAATCGTTACCGATCAACCGATCCCAAAGGCCCCGGCAGGTATTCGTTAATATGTTTTCCGACGAACGAATAGCGCAGTTAAACGAAAATCGGCTTAGCGATCCGGAGTTAAATCCGGAGTTAGTCGCTAAGGTGAAAAGGCTTATTAGCCTAGCGAAAACTCGCGGCTATTCGTTAGTCGTAACTCAGGGTTACCGGTCGGTTGCCGAGCAAAATCGGCTTTATGCTCAGGGGCGGACACGGCCCGGCAAAATCGTTACGAATGCGAGGGGCGGGCAATCTAATCACAACAAGGGGACGGCGGTTGACGTGGCTTTCGTGGTCGGCGGGGAAATAAGTTGGAATGACCAACTATATGCAAAACTCGGACCGTGGGCGGCGGCAGTTGGCCTTAAGTGGGGCGGAAATTGGAAGCATTTCAAAGATAAGCCTCATTTAGAAATATGAATGCAATCGGCGGCGTGATCTTTATTACGTTTTTGATGTTGGCTTTCCAAGCTGTAAACACGGCGGGAAGTTTTGATATTTTCGGGATGCTAGATAAATATGGCTATCCTACTTTGGTTTCATCGGTCGTGTTTATGTATTTTTCGCGGCTGACGAAAAAGCAAGCGGACGAAAGAAACGACCTCATAGAACGCAATAACGATCTTGTGGAAAGGGTTATCGGCGTTTTGGAGCAAAGGAGAGAGTGCAGATATGACGAAGTTACCTACGGAAAGAAAAAATTCTAGGCGGCCTAGCGCGAAAGCGGCCCCGGCTCCGGACAAACCGGACACTAAGGAGAATGCTCCGACAAATACCGACACGGCGGAACCGGTCCAAGTGCCGGGCGGATTCATAAACGAGAACGGCGACCACGTTTGCAGTTAACGGTATGCGTATCGAACTAGACGAAATTACAGAAACGGAGATTGCCGAAAATGAGCGAAGCAACGACGGTGATAGTAACCGAGACGGAACCGGAGACGGCCCCGGAGACGGCGGAAAGGACCTTGGGGAAGTTGGAAGCGGAGACGGAGCATCTGTCGGAGACGGTGGAGACGTTGGAAGCGGAGACGGAGACGGCTCAGGAAACGGCGGAGACGGCAGCCGAAATAGCGATGAACGCAGCGGAGACGTCTTGGGCGACACAGGCGGAGTTGTCACAGTTGAGGGCGGAGATGGCGGAAGTTCTGGAGATGCTCCGAGACGAAAGCGAGGACGGCCCCGAAAGCAACGAAACGGAAGTGATCGAACTACCGGAACCGACACCGGAACCGGAACCGGTCGAAATGGCGGCAGAAAATCAGGGGGGCTTTTTGGGGACTTTGCGGAAAATGCTCCACGGTCGGTAAAACCGGATCAGGTTTCCGATGATAAATCGGACTTTCTCAAGTTCTCGAAAACGGAAAAGCAAAAATTCGCGGCGGAAGTTCTTGCCTCGCTTTTCCTGATACCGGCGAATTTGTTGAATGCTCCGCATTGGGAGTTACAGGGAAAGGAAGCGGCGGACCTGGCTAAGGCGATCTTAGACGTAATCGACACTTTCCCGGCGAAGCAAAGCAAAAAGGTTGAAAAACTCTTAAAAGAGTATGCGCCTTATATCTCGCTTTTGATGGTCGGTTTTGCAGTGGTTTATCCAAGGGCAATGTTCACTTATGAATCAAGAAATAGAGTTGCCGGGGGCGTTAATCCCGGAAGTTTTGCCAAAGGTCCAACCGGGGGCGGCGGTCAAGTTCCTACTTCACAAGGCAATCAACAAAGCGGTGGACTCGGCGGACTTGAAAGCGAGAATGATGTTGAAGCCTATTTTGGGCACATTTTCGGCTAGGATCGACGCAATAACCGACGCGGAAGCGGTTGGTCTGATTAAGTTGGTCCATCAAATTTCGGCGGAATTGGAAGAACAAACCGGGGTTGAAAACGACTATTACCTAACCGACTAATGATGTTTTGCGACTATCAAATTTTTTGGTTTCGACACTCGAAAAGACCTTTTTTGGTTGACGAGTTGAACGCTTGCAATCATCGAAAAACTTGGGAACATTGGGTTGAATTTTTCGGGCTTAAACCGGTGATCGGGCCGCTAGATAACGCAATCGCAGAAATGAAAAGCAGGGCGGCAGAATTACGGTATAACTCCAAACGGAGTTGGCGGGGTGTTTAATGAATGCAGTTCAATATTCCACAACCGAATTCGCGGAGTGCCTTAATCGGTATGACCGGCTCCGGAAAAACGACCTTGGCCCGGTCCTTTCTTACGAAGTATTACCGGTACGTTGTGGTTTATGACGTGAAAGGCCAAATGAGGGCGAAAGATTGGCCCGGTTATGCGATCTACACCGATTTTGACAAGTTGATAAAGGCCAAAGAGGAAAGGTTGATCTATCAACCGAATATAAACGAGATACCGGATGAGAAAAATTGGGACTATGCGGAAAAATTTTTCAAGTGGATTTATCTTCGGCGGAATACGGTTGTGTACGTTGACGAAGTTTACGGATGCACCGGGCGGGATTACATTCCGTTTTACTTCCGGGCGATCCTGACACGGGGCCGGGAGCGGGGAATTACTTGCCTAATGGCTACACAAAGGCCAAGTTTGATCCCGCAATTCATATTATCCGAAAGTGAAAACTACTATGTTTTCAAATTACAGATGCCACAGGACAAGAAAAAAATTGAAGAGATTAAGGGTTTTTCGGTTGAGAGTTTGAACAAGTTGAAAAGGTACGAGTTTCTAATCGCGGATGAGACGGAATATTCAGAAAGGCCGCGAAAAATTAAATTAGGAGAATAAAAATATGGACGGTGGAGCACCACAGTTGCGGCCTTTCCGCTTTAACACGAGACAGCGAGTTAAAAAGGTTGGCACAATCGCATTCACAAACGGCGACGGCACGCCATTAACCTTGCCGAGTATCGGGCTACTTTCCCGGCTTTGGGTTGTTTTGGAATTAGATGCCACGTTTTCGAGTACGGGCGTTTACGGCAATTACGGGGCTTGGGCCGCAATCAAACGGCTCAAGTTGCAGTTGAATAACGCGGCTCAGGACCTTGTGGACGTGTCCGGGTTCGGGTTGTTTTTGCTTAATAACCTACAGCGAAAAGTTAACAAGTTTGACGAAACGGCGGGACTTGATTCCGCGTTATACGCGGCTCCGACTTCAACCGGCAATATAAATATTGCCTTGGAAGTGCCGGTAAATCAGTCAAACGGAATGAACTTCGAAGCGGGGATGATAAATCTACAGGCTCCGGAAGTTCAAGTAACTTTGAATCTAACATTTGCGGCGGCCAATTCGGATATTGCTTCGAATATCTCGGCGTTGTCCGGGACGGCTCACGTCTATTACGAATATTACGAAGTGCCCGATCCTAGCGCGGTGATGATTCCGCCGGTCATACTCCACAAGGTTGTAGAGCAGCAGAGCTCGTTTTCGTCAACCGGGGAAGTGATATACACGGTTCCGAGGGCCGGTAAGATTTCGCGTCTCATTCAGATTTTGAATGTTAACGGCGTTCGGTCCGATGCTTATGATTCAGTCAAACTGAAACTACAGCAATCGGACACGGTTTATGACCGGGAAAAACGCTTGGTCAAGTTTCAGCACCGGGAAAATTACGGTGTTGCGGCTCAGACCGGCGTAATCGTTACCGATATGTCTCAAGCGTACGGAATTTGCGAAGAAACGGACGCAAGGGACTTTTTCGACTCGGAACGCACCACGACAATGGAGAGCATTGTTACGGTCACTTCCGGAACGACTTTGGGATCGAACAATAACACGTTAACGACGATCCGGGAATTTGTGCAGTTGCCGAGCAACTAAGGGGGGAAACGAAACAATGGACGTGAATTCTGTTAACTATAGATCGATTTATCCGAGTGCTACCGGGCAATCGGTTGCAGTTGCCGGGACCGGGGCGAATTCGGCAATGGCTCGAAACGGGGCCGCGGTTCCTAACCGAGATTCGGTCGATCCGGTGGCTAGGGCGGCGGCGATCGGCGGGCAAAGTTCTCCGGTTGTGGCGGGCTTGGTCCTAGCGGGCCTTTTGATCGGCTTTATGCTTTTGGCTAAACGTCTCGGGACCGATGACGATTTCAAGTCAATCAGGCCAACCGTTTATAACGGTTTGACGATCTCGGCGGCGGCGATCATCTTTATTCCGATCTGGAAGTATGTATTTACACGCTTTCCGATTCCGGGCGCATCGACTTGGGTCCTAGCGGCCTAGGTTGGGAAAAAGGACCGGACCGGTTTTCTACCGGTTTCCGGCCCGGTCCTCGCCGTGGGTTTTTGATCGTCTTTACCACGGCCCCAAAATTATGAACGGATCAGCATTTTTATTAGTAGTAGTCGGGCTTTTGCTTTTCTACGTTGTGATTTCTGATAAGTTTTACTGCTTACAGGGTTGCGCTAATTGTTTGATCTTTGGGGATCGGCAGGACTCAACCGGACCGGCCCCGGTTGGTCCGGTCGCTCCGACTAGCGGGACTTTGCCGGGACTTGCTCCGGTTAGTCCTCAAACGGTCCGGGACGTTCGGAGCATAATTGGAATATGAAAATTGCACATTGGGGCTATCTAGTTGTTGGAATCATAGCTATCACGGCTTTTGCCGGGGCTAATAAGATGTGGGGAAAGTGGCTTTTCTCTTTGGTGATTGTTTCGGCGCTTTTGCTTGCTTCGAATAAGTTGGCAAACCGCGTAACGGGGAATTAAAAATATGAGCACATTCGAAAAACTCGCGGGAACCGCATTGGCTCTGGTTTTCGTTTATTTGTTGGTTGATAACGCTTCGGGTGCATCAACCGTGATCGGTTCGCTTTCGACGTTCGGGACGAACATTTTCAAGACTTTACAGGGGCGTTAATATGGCTTGCGGTTGTAAGACGGGACACGATCAAAGCACCTTGGAGCGGTTGCAGGGTTGGCAACGTGGCAATTATGGTTTCGGTGCGCGTTATGCGAGTGCAAACCGGGCTTTGCTCGAAAACAACACTGTGTTGCCTTATGTCGCGCATCCGTCTCCGGGGAATCTCGGTTATCGGTATGCGATGCAATACGCGGCCCCGGCTCCGGTTGGTTATGATACCGGCTACGCGGGCAATTTACCGCTAGATCAGCAGCAGAAAATCGAATTGCCGCAACCTTACACTTACAGATATATCTAAGGGGAACCGATGGAAGCGATCCAAAAATATTGGTGGGTAATTGCGGCGGGTGTCCTGATACTGTTTTTGGTGTCGCGCAAAGGCTCCGGGGCCGGTCCAACCGTTCAGACTATCGGCGGAAGTGATACGGCGGCGCTTGCAACTATCTCGGCTCAGGAACGAGCGGTTGACGAACAAAACCGGGTTGGGCTTGTGGCTACGCTTTTGTCGTATATCCAAGGCCAAGACTCGCAAGCGGCGGCGGAGCGGGTTAATACCGCTAATAATGCCACAAGTGTTCAGTTGGCTACCATAAACGCGAACGCTCAAAGCAATACGGCTAATTTGCTCTATTCGGCACAGTCTCAGCAAGCGGCGGCGGCCTTACAGGCTCAGTTGGCCGCGATCCGAGCACAAAACGCTCAGAATTCGCGGAATAGTTGGCTAAACGGTATCTTGGGCGGGCTTGGGGCTTTGACTCCGGTTTTCAGCGGCATTTTCGGAAACGGCGGCGGCGGCGGTTTCAGTATCGGCGGGGGCGGATATTCGACACCGGGTTTTAATCCCAACAGCGGCGGCGGCGGTTGGGGCTTTGGGTTTTAAAAATATGATTGCAAGTTATGGCGGCCTAATCACTAGCAAAGACGGCGGGCGGAGTTATCCGGGAAGTGCCGGTTATATCGGCGGGTTTTCGATCCCACAGACGGCGAACTATGCAAAGATCGGCGGGGCCGGGGATGCTTACCACGTTTTTACACCGGACCAACTAAACATCATTCCGGGGCCTAACGATAATCCGGAATGTTTGCCCGGTCAAATTTGCGGGGGCGGGGGCGGCGGCGGCGGGACCGGTGGCGGCGGAACGAGCGGTTGCGGCGGACCTAACGGGGAGCAGTGTCCTACAGGTGGCGGCGGAACGGGCGGCGGAACGGGCGGAGACACGGGCGGCGGAACGGGCGGCGGAACGGGCGGCGGAACCGTTTTAACTCCGCCGTGGAGTCCGGTTCCGGAAGCAACGGTTTGGAGTACGATCCAATCTTTGTTAACTCCGAGTCCTAGAACCTCGGTTGATGCTCGCGGCCCGGCGTATCTATTTACGCCACAGGCCCCGGCTCCGGTTACAAACGGTATTCCGCCGATTTACCTTGCAGTCGTCGCAGTGGCAGGGCTAATTGGCTACTTTCTTTATAAGAGAATGAAATAATGATCTACACGGGCGGAACAAGTCAAAGCGGTTTGGGAACATACTTCCCGCCTTTTACGAATTACCGGTTCGGTTCTCCGTTAATTGCGAATTACGGCGGGACCAATTCCGTTATTGGCGGGTCCTTTTTACCGCATCAAAACGCGGCCTTTGCTTCGATGAATCCGATCCCGTTCGATCTACCTAGTTTCTTTCCTATAGGTGATATGAATTTGGGGCCTAATATTTTGCCGAATGCTCCGGGCGATCCGGTTGCACCGGTTGAGACACCGGCCCCGGTTGACGGCGAAAATCGGGTTATTCACTATATCAAGTTGCAGTTTATCGGCCTTGTGGCTTTGGTCCTTTTGGCGGTTGGGCTTTACTTGCTAAGTCAACAAACGGACACCGGGAAAGCGATCAAAGAAAAGGCAGTACAGGCCGCAAAGACGGCGGGAGAAGCGGCCTTGGTCGCATAGGTTTTATGGCTATCAGAAACGGTTTTAATTCACCGGCCCGGGGCCTTTTGGTCAGTGGCGGGGACCGCAATTTAATAATTCGGTTGGTCGCGGCTACTAAGGGCGGGCAACGGATTCGCGGAATTCATTACAGCTATGGCATTGACTCCGGATCGAGCTCGGTTGTGTTTGTCGAGGGCCGCGTTATGATCCTCAAAGGGATTGTAGAGGATGAGACTTTGGAGTTTTATCCGGACACCGCAACACGGCAACCGGGAACCGCTAAAACGAACTTTGATGCTTATTTCGATCAGACCGTAACCGATCAAATGGGTTTTATCTCTTTTGGTGAAAGTGGCTTGTATATTCCGGAGAATACCGACGCAACGGTAATTTTAACGGCTCCGACGACCTCGGCGGCGGTTCAACCGGCCTTTGGTTCGATGATCGGTAGTCTAATGATCTTTGGCGTTTCCGAGGGCTTGCCTAATCCGTTCAAAAATCTCAGATAATGGCGCTAACGAACGCACAGATTAGGCAGGTTCTCCGGGAAGCGGGTTGGCCCGAAAGTCTAATCCCGCTTATGGCGGCGATTGGCTTGGGCGAGTCCGGGGGCGATCCCACGGCCCACAGAATACGAGCGGCGGGACAAGGCCAAAGGCTACCGGAAAATTCGGTTGGATTGTTTCAAATTAATCTTTTGGCGCATCCTGGCTATTCGGTTGCGAATTTGGTTAATCCGGTTAATAACGCGCGGGCCGCTTTGCAGATTTACCGGCAACAAGGGCTTAGGGCTTGGGGTTCTTATACCGATGGACGTTATCGGCAATACTTGGTCGGGGACGAAACGGGACAAGGGACCGGCTCCGGATCGGCGGCGGCGGTTCCCGCTTCGCTAGGGTCCACGGTTTCGAGTTATCT
The DNA here is from genome assembly GCA_029782135.1 of Bacillota bacterium. GTDB lineage: Bacteria > Bacillota > UBA4882 > UBA10575 > UBA10575 > JAAYGU01. The sequence goes on along the minus strand of JAKOVI010000053.1, from coordinate 1,693 downwards.
CGGCTTGGATTGGCTACTCGGAAATGTTCCGAAAGGTTCCGACAAATACGCGCAAGCAACGAAAACCGGTTATCAGTTCTCAGGCCAACAAAGATATCTCGCGGCCATTGCGATTGTAGTAATAGTTGTGGCTTTTACTTGGAGTGAATTTTAATGAGCGATCAGGTTTATCAGGGCGGAAATGTCGAGAATGTAGAGGGACACTTTACGGCGTTTTCGACTCATACAAAGGGCCTTTGTTCTTCCGTTATTCAGTCGAATACGTGGGACCTATTCTTAGCGGCTAGGCCGCTTTTTGACAAGGTTCCGGGTTTCTACCTTTTCTTAGAGGAATTGATCTTTTATTCGGATAGCGATATAACGGCGGGCGTTGACGTTGAACATCTTACTTTTACGGATGATTTCGACTCTAACACTCAGGTGGTCAAGTGGGCTAATTTCTTTTTAAATCAGGGCGGGGCCGGGGCTAGGATTTCGTTTTCGGGCGGCCTTAACGGTCGGATGATCCTCGGTAATCTTTCGGTTGTGGACTCGGCGGGGGCCGGTGTCGCGGCGGGCATAGTCCGCGTTTTGGTCGTGGGTGTCTTGGTTCCGGAATTCGATTTTGCTTAATAGTTATGATTATAGACAAAGGGTTTTTCTCGCAGGGTCCTAGTCGGAGATACGTTGCCGAAATGAATCAAGGTGGCATTTCGGCTCCAACCGCTTCGATTTTGGAAAATGGTTTTTCGTCGGCTCCGGTGTGGACTAGAGTTTCAGCCGGTCAATACAGAATTACTCTTGCCGGCGCTTTCGTGTACGGTAAGACTTTTGCAAATTTGAACGTGCTTAGGCATTACAACGATGTTGAGTGGTGCGGAGATATTGAACCGGGACCGAATTCGGACTATATGAATGTCTATATTTACGATAATGCCGGGACTCCAACGGATAATTGGCACGCTTATCTGCTTATCGCGGTTTACTTTTAATCATATGAAAAAGACTCTAGTAATCGGTTTCTTGCTTTTGCTTTCTTGGGGTTGCTCAAAGGCCCCGGCTCCGGGTCCTACGATCCAAGATCCGTTCATAAGGGCTACTACCTTGCCCGAATATCAGATAACGCCCGGCGGGGTCCATATTCGCCTAGAATCGGGTACTCAGCTATCAGCAGCGGGCGAGGATGCCATAGACCGGGGAATTACCGACACTTTGGAAAAGGTCCAATGTGCTTACGGGCGATCTAACGAGCTTTCATCATATACGGTTGCGATCCTACAGGCCGAACCGGACTCTAACGGCGATCCGGCATATAAAGTGCCTTGCGGCCCCGGTTGCGGCTACGAGGGGACCGAATACGACAAGGGCGGCTATATCCTCGCGGCAGGGCAATATATCGCGGCGGGAACGCCTTTTGGCAATGTGATTGCGTTACCGGAGCACGTCGGCAAAGAGGAACACTTGCGCCGGGTTGCCGGTTACGAGGCCGAGCACGTTGAATTAGCTTGGTTTGATGGTTTTAAGTTCTTAGCTACTCAGGTCCACGGTCCGACTACAGGCCATCCGCTGATTCCGGAGTGTCCGGCAAATCCTACCGACGATCCCGCCAAAATCCCGCATAAATAGACACACCTAGACTAGACTAGACACCGCCAGACACAACGGAGCGAAGCGGAGTGATTGCCCGCGAAGCGGAGCAATCGCACACACACGG
>JAKOVI010000049.1 GCA_029782135.1 Bacillota bacterium | reverse complement strand
TGCCGAATCCGGATAAGTTTTAAAGTAAACGGATTCAACAACTTTTACCTTTCATTCCTAAAACGGTCTTGTTTTTTTGGTCATTCTCATCATCAGTTAAAACCTCTAAAAGTTTTGCGTTTTTTCAACATAAATATACGGTTAATTTATTCGGCATCCAAACAAAAATACCTGCATTTTTTTAGATTTTAGAAAATTTTTTTGGGTTTTTGCTTTGTTCTTATTTTCGTGCCTCCACCACCGCGAGCTTATGATATTGTCCGTTCACTGCCCGGTAAATCCCCTCCGCATCGAGACCATAAAGGGCATGGAGTTCTTCAATGGTTCCAGCTTCAATAAAGCGATCGGGGTATCCAAGGCGTGTAACTTGAAGTTTCCCCAGTCCAGCGTCTACCAACAACTCCAAAACCGCCGAACTAAAGCCCCCGGCTAACACATGGTCTTCCACCGTAATCAGATGCTCAACCCGCCGTGCCCAATAAAGAATCGTTTCCCGGGGTAAAGGTTTCACGAAACGGCAGTTAATGACGGTAGCAGAAACTCCCGTTTTCTTAAGAAGTTCGGCTGCTTGTTTCGCTTGTTCCACTAAGGGACCAATGGCCAAAATCGCAACCCGTTCGCCTTCGGTGATGATTTCTGCTTCGCCGACTTTAAAGAGTGGCTGCGGTGCTAATTTTACTCCAAGCCCGCATCCGCGCGGATACCTAATCGCCACCGGCTGATCCATTTTCATGGCCAGCCACAACATCTGCCGGAGTTCATTTTCGTCCTTCGGCACCATAATCGTCATCCCCGGCATCATCCGGAGGTACGCCAGGTCAAATACCCCGTGGTGAGTAGGACCATCCTCGCCGACCACCCCGGACCGGTCAAGGGCAAAGACCACCGGTAAACCTTGCAAACAGACGTCATGGAGGATCTGATCAAAAGCCCGCTGTAAAAAGGTTGAATAAATCGCGACGACCGGTTTCATTCCCGCCCGTGCCAGCCCGCCGGCCATGGTCACGGCATGCCCTTCCGCAATTCCGACATCAAAAAAGCGGTTGGGAAAACGTCTGGAGAATTCCTGTAAACCGGTTCCATCCGTCATTGCGGCGGTAATGGCGACCACTCTTTCATCCTGGGCAGCAATCTCCAACAATGTTTCGCCAAAAATCTCGGTGTAGGTCGGAGGCGCGGTATTCACCGGTAGTTCGCCGGTCTGTGGATTAAAACTTTTAACACCATGATATTTGGTCGGATTCTCCTCGGCCGGTTTGTATCCCTTCCCTTTTTTCGTCAAAACATGTAGCAAAATTGGACCTTGATGCCGGGAAGCATCAACCAAAGCATCGGTTAACTGCTGGAGATTATGACCGTCCACCGGACCGAAGTAGGTAAACCCCAACTCTTCAAAGAGCACCCCCGGAATAACCAAGTACTTAAGGCTATCCTTGAGCTTGTCCAAATACCGGTAGGTCAGTTCACCGACTTTCGGGATCTTCTGAATGAACTGCTCAAGTTCGGTTTTGACTTTATAAACCGTCCGGTTCAGCCGGATTTTGCTGAGATAATTGGAGAGCGCCCCCACATTCGGCATAATCGACATTTCATTATCATTCAGCACCACGATTAAATTCGTCCGTAGGTGACCGGCGTTATTTAGACCTTCAAACGCCATACCCCCGGTTAAGGAGCCATCCCCGATCACCGCCACGACTTTATGATCTTCCCCTTTGAGATCCCGGGCTTTCGCCAACCCTAAGCCCACTGAGATTGATGTGCTGCTATGGCCGGTGGCAAAAATATCATGCGCACTCTCGGCCGGTTTCGGGAACCCGCTAATACCGCCAAATTGCCGGAGGGTGCCAAATTCAGCCAGGCGCCCGGTGACAATCTTATGGACATAGGACTGGTGCCCGACATCCCAGATGATTTTATCTTCCGGGCTGTTAAAGACTTTATGAAGCGCCAGCGTCAGTTCAACAACGCCCAGGTTGGGCGCGAGATGTCCACCGTTGTGGGCGACCGTTTTTATGATAAGTTCGCGAATTTCCGCCGCCAGATCCGCTAACTGCGGGATCGATAAGTGCTTCAAATCTTCTGGTAGTTTAAGTTCGTCCAGCATTCTTTTCCCCAATTCCACTTTCAGTTTATCGTCGCGCTTTTTTATTTTTCCCATCTTTCGTTCCCCGGTTCTTTATTTGCCCCATTTTTTCGAGGAGAAAAGCGACCCGCCAAACAATGACACTCGATTTTTTAATCGCAAACGATTTACCGGCTGCTTTTCCCCCAACCGTCAGCGCCGAGACCAAGCCAACAATCAGGATGGAGAGTAAATTCCGGTACTGCGGGATCTGATAATTGACAACGAAATCGATAACTAATGCGGCGCCAATCGAACCGCTGACGGTACCGCAGATGTCCCCGATCACGTCATTACAGAAATTGGCAACACGGTCGGCATTACGCACCAATTGGATTGCCCGTTTCGCACCAACGACCCGGTCGCTGGCCATCGCATGAAAAGGTTCTTCCGAAGCTGCCGTGGTCGCCGTCCCAATCAGATCAAAAACGATCCCCAAAAAGATGACCAGCAATAAAAGCAGCGCGGAGATCCAATAAGCCGTGGCGGTATGGGCGAACTGAAAAAATGTAGAAAAGAAGACAGATAAAAAAAAGGTCAGCAGCCCGACCCGTAATGCTCGCCGTTGATTACCAGACAACAACATGCCTCCATTTATTATGTAGGAAGATGGTCAATTGTTGAGTAAACATTATGGCTTAAGGTCCAGTAGGTTTTCCCGGCATTCTCCGGGACGTTGCCGTCCCGGCGGTTTCCCCTTAGGAATGCCTTACCGCGTCGCCGCCGGTAAAACTGGATCACCACTTAGTCCATACCGCAATCCCCAACAATTGTTCCCTTTGGAAATAGCCTAGGAGTTTTCCTCAACGGAAATTAACCGTTTCTAGCCTCTTTTGCAGAATGGGTTTCAAATGGCAAAGAGTGGCGGTTCTCAGGCCTTTAAGAACTTCCACTTGGTCCCCATTATCCTCTCCATCCCACCTCAAGGCAGGCTACACTGCATCGATACTTTGTAAGTAAAAACTTAGACATACCGAATGCAGGTTCTGTCCCAAGCCGTAGTCCTGCCCGTAAGCACTTCCACGCACTTGGGTCTCCGCGGTAAGGGGTCAACGCCCGTATGCCTTTACGGATCGCCCCACTACCTTAACCCCCAGCACCGCCCCCGACTGGGCGTCAGCAGCTAGCACCAGGGACTTCATCGATGTGCCCTTGACGGATTTTTAGGCCCGTCTTCAAAACGGATTTCCGACTAGGATACTACACCATCTTCGTTTGTCATCATTATAACATAAAACTTGGCGAATGGAAACTTGTTTTTCCTGGTTTACCGGGCCATTAGATAACCGACGGCAATTCCTAATAAAGCACCGACGATTACTTCAACCGGAGTATGCCCAATTAACTCTTTGAGGCGTTCGTGGTGGAATTCACCTTCCCCAAACAACTCCTCGACCATCTTGTTTAAGGTAGCCGCCTGTTTACTGGCAGCCAAACGTACCCCGGCCGCATCATACATCACAACCAAGGCAAAAACAATCGCCAACGCGGTCGTCGATGCAGCCCACCCGTCGGTCAACCCAATCCCGGTCGCCAGGGCCGAGACAAAAGCCGAATGAGAACTCGGCATCCCTCCGGCTCCGACAAACCGCCGGAAGTCCAACTTTTTCTTCAGGCAAAAAGTGATGATTCCTTTTAAGAACTGCGCAATAAGCCATGCCAGTGCGGCATTCCAAAAGATCGAATTCTCGGAAAAGCTCCCCAACTTAATCCCTCTTCATTTTCGTTTATCCTTATCCTCAGTAACTACGCTGCAAGACATACTCCGCCAACTCGCGTAACAGTCGCGCCTTTTCACCGAAAGCCTCCAGGGCGCACCGGGCTTTTTCGATTTCCAATCCCGCGTGCCGGCGGGCCTCCTCCACTCCGAGCAGCGCAGGATAGGTGGCTTTTTGCTTCCGGAGATCACTCCCGGTTGTTTTGCCCAAAACAGCGGTTTCAGCTTCCAGATCTAAGAGATCATCGGTGATTTGAAAAGCCAAGCCAAACGCCTCCCCATATGCGGAGAGCGCCCTCAGTGCCTCCTCGTCACCACCCCCGATGATCCCTCCGATCCTGAGGGCGGCCCGGATTAAGGCACCGGTTTTCCAACGGTGGATCGCTTGCAGTTCAGCCAGGGTAAGCTGCTTCCCTTCGGCACTCAGATCCAGAACCTGACCGCCGATCATTCCTTGAGTATTACAGGCTTTGATTAACTCTTGGAGGGCTTGCCAGTAGTTCTTCTCCAGTCCGGTAGGGACAAAACAGATCATCGTCTCCACCGCCTGGGTCAGGAGGGCATCCCCGGCCAGTAAGGCAATTCCTTCGCCGTAGACCCGGTGATTGGTCGGTTTCCCCCGGCGGAGTTCGTCATCATCCATGCACGGTAAATCATCATGGATGAGGGAATACGCATGAACCATCTCCAGGGCACAGGCCGCCGGGAGGGCTGCCTGCCACGAACCATCCACCACCTGACAGGCGAGAAGGGTTAAAAGCCCGCGAAGCCGCTTTCCACCCCCGCAGGCACTGTAACGCATCGCTTCATGAATCAGCGCCGGGGCCGTTGACGCACTGGGAAGGAAGCGGTCCAGCCCGGCTTCAATCTGCTCCTTGTAAAATTCCAATTCGGTCAGGACCAACTTTCTTCCTCCTCCAATCGGAACAGTTCGGTTTTCGCCTCTCCGTCCTCGCCGGCAAGCAGGATCTCCACCCTCCCCTGGGCTTCTTCAAGCTTCAGATTACAGTGGCGCGCCAGGGCAATCCCTTCCTCAAATAATTTGAGACTCTCGTCCAATTTTAACTCGCCGTTCTCCAACAGATTAACAATCTCTTCCAACCTCGTCAATGCTTCTTCAAAAGTCTTTTCCGTCATGTTCTCCACTGCGCTTCACTCCCCTATGGTCTCCTCCACCGTGCATATGAGCTGACCGCGATGCAAAATAACCTTCACTTTTTCCCCGGCGGCGATCGCCGCCGCGGTCCGGAGCAAACTCCCGTCTGCTTCCTTAAAGGTGAGGCTGTACCCCCTCCCCAAGGTCGATAAGGGACTTAGGGCATCCAGTTTCCCGGCTTGTTGTAAAAGGAGTTGCCGTTTCTGCGCCAGCAGGTTCCGGAACGCCCGGATTAAGTCTTCTTTCGCCTCATCAAGTTGCTGGCGGCGGGGCATTAAAAAGTGGTCCGGGCGCTTCAAAGCCATCCGGTTGGCCAGTTGGGAGAGGTGGTCGGCTTTGCGCCGGCAGATCTTTAAAATCGCCGCTTTCAGGCTCGCGGTGTTCCGGCTGATTTGCTTGCGCAACTCATTTAGCTCCGGGACGGCTAGTTCAGCGGCGCCGGATGGAGTAGGCGCCCGTAAATCGGCCACAAAGTCGGCAATCGTAAAATCGGTTTCATGACCGACACCTGAAATTACCGGGTGCGGACAGGCCGCCAGGGCACGGGCAACTCCCTCATCATTAAAGGCCCAAAGCTCTTCGATCGAGCCTCCCCCGCGGCCAATAATTACTAAATCCAAATCCTTCAGGCAGCCGGCCAGTTTGATCGCCGCCACTAAACTCTGTGGCGCCAGCTCCCCCTGGACCTGGGCGGGAATGATTAGGATATCGACCTGGGGGTTACGCCGGTGGAGAATGCGGATAATATCATGAACAGCCGCCCCGGTGGGGGAAGTAATCACCCCGATTTTCCGCGGCAACGGGGGTAAAGGCTTCTTTTTGGCCAGGTCAAAGAGTCCTTCCTGGGCGAGGCGTTCTTTCAACTGTTCAAAAGCAAGGTACAGGGAACCCCAACCGCTTCCCTCCAACAGCTCGACATAAAGTTGGTACTCCCCATTCTTGGGATAGACGGCGATCCGCCCGTAGGCCAGTACTTCCAACCCGTCATGGGGTTGAAAGGGCAGTCGTTGATTCTCCCGTTTAAACATCACTGCCCGTATACGCGCATACTCGTCTTTGAGTGTAAAATACATATGACCGGAAGAATGGCGGGTAAAATTGGAGATTTCCCCGCTGATCCAGATGTTTTGCAGTTCCGGTTCTCCTTCGATCAGTTGCTTTAAATAAGCAGTCACCTGTGACACGGTAAAGATCTTCTTCACTGTTGTCCCTCACTTCCCGGCTGGTCGCGGCCGCCTGGCGCGGTGGGGCTGGCCGCTTTCCTGGTCTGGTGCTTTCACCCTTTCTCCGTTTTTTCTCCCAGCCGGTCCAGCATTTACATAAAGGAATCCCATTATAATATGCGAATATACGGAAATATACGCGAAGACGAAAGCTATACGCCTCAGAAGATCATTCAAGGAGTGAACAACGATGAATTCCTTCCGCAAGCAGCTTTTTAGTTATCTGCTTTTGCTGAGCGCCGTTTTACTTGTTTCCCCGGTTGCCCAGGGGATGCCTTCCGACGTGAAAGGCCACTGGGCACAAGGGAGTGTCAATAACCTGATCGAGCAAGGGATTCTCAACGGTTACCCGGACGGGACCTTCCGTCCGGACCAGAGTATTACCCGTGCCGAACTGGCTAAAACTTTGGCCGTTGCTTATGGTTTCAAAGCCTCCGGCCGTCAGGACCGCTTCCCGGACACACAAGGGCACTGGGCACAAGATTATATTACCGCGCTGGCCCAGCAGGAGATTATCACCGGCTATCCGGATGGTTATTTCAAACCGGAAGCCCCGGTCACCAGGGCGGAAATAGTAACGATGCTTACCCGTTTACTGAAGGTCGGCACGGAAGAGGAGCAGTATATCATGGAATTTGTTCCTTCCTTCCCGGATCTGGAAGAGGAGCACTGGGCGTTTTACCCGGTTGAACTGGCCGCCCGCTTAAAGATTCTCCCCGGTTATTTCCAGCCTGATTTTCATCCCGACCGGCTGGCCAGCCGGGCCGACACGGCCTGGATGCTTGACCAACTCCTCAACCTCCAGACGGTCCGGGGTAAGATCACTGAACACCCGTCCGGCTCGAATCTGCTGACCATCCAACCGGAAGAAGGAGAACTACAGATTGTCCTTGTTCCGCAAGAAACTGTGGTCTTCCGGAATAACATTACAACCACCGCCGACCAGCTAACGAAGGATGACAAGATCACGATCTTCTATAACCGCAATCAGGAACCGGCGATTGTTAAAGCTTATGGCGAAGTAACCAAAAATGATCTGCTTGGCCGGTTAAGCTCAATGGTCAAAGGCCGGTTGACAACAGAACAGATTGCTTCAATCTTAGCAGGAGATTGGGAGCAGGTCAAGGATGGTCTGGTCGGGGAGTTATACAACCAACTCCTCAAATATGGCCTGACTCCGGAAGAAGCAGAATCGATTCTGATCCAAGATTGGGCTTATCTTGATACGATCGGACGGGACCGGCTCGCGGGCGCCCTCTCCGACTATCTGGGAATCACCAGAGATTTAAGCCGTGCCATTCTCGATCGCGATCTGGAACGGATCAAGGAATATGCCAAAATTGAACTGACCGCGCTGGCTTTAGGGCAGCTGCTCGGGCAAGGTCTTATGTAAAAGCGAAGCAAATAGATCTCTAATAAGTTAGGTTTAATACCCAGTTCCGGTCATCCCATTCGACACCCAACTGTGGCCAGCATTTTTTGGCGGTTGCTAAAGGAACCCAACATGCTCCCCCCTCGTCCACGATACGCTCGTCCGGGGAGAAAGCTACCACTGGCGTCAGGCTTTTTCCCAGGAAGACAACCAACTTCTCCGGGAGCAGTGGTTCATCCTGAAACCAGCCGCGAACCGGAAATAAGTCTCCATTGCAATAAATGCGAAGCGTATGGAGGCTTATTTTATTTTCATCCGGGTTGAAAAATCCATAGACTTTACCGGCCAAAAGCCGCATAAATTCGGTCAGTTCCAAATAACGCTCCGGATAATCCCGCTCCCACAACCGGGTCAGTGCGGAGGGAAGGTAAAGCTGTTCTCCCTGCAGAAAGGCAGCAGCCGGAAAAACCTCTCCGTCCAGCAGAAGGGAAATTTGCCGCGGGATCTCGATCACCCGCGGTCTTTCCCCCGCGCTCATCGCCCAAAGGGCTTCCCAATGGACGGGGTAAAGAACTGCTGCTCCCTCCACCTTTTGCCGGATGACTGATTGAAGGTTACTTTCCCGCTGATACAGATCAGGGTAAACCGTTAACCAGGCCCGGCCGGAATCTTGCTTTATTTCAACGGTCTCATAGACAATCTCGACTGGGGTACCGACTTTCACAAACCGGATTATTTCTAAGAGATCATGATTATGCATCCGGATGCACCCGCTCGATTGCGGATAACCAATCGAAGCGGGCTGGTTATTCCCATGAATACCGTAACCGGGTAAACTTAAGCCCAGCCAATAGTCGCCCAGCGGGTTATCCTTTCCCGGCGGTACCGGCGTCCTTCCTGCCGGGTACCAGGTCGGATCTTTGATGATATTAATGACCGTAAAATACCCGAGCGGAGTGGGGGTATCGGCTTTGCCCACGGCCACCGGAAAGTGGCGCTTCGTTTCATTTCCCTGTCGCAACTCAAGGGTCAAAGCCGGAACGTTAATCCGGAGTGACCACTGGGAAGAAGCTTCGTCCGCAAAGACTTTAGGGCCAAGCGCAAAACATAAGAGGAAGATTAATTGAAACCGTCGCAGTCTGCTCCACCTCTCCTGAAGGATCCTGGCTTTTTAGGATCCCCAGGCGGGCAGAGTTTATACAAACCTTCTTTGCGCTTTCCACCGGCCAAGATAGAAAGCCGCTCATTTGTCTCCTCCCTTTTTGATCAACAAACGCCCGCGCGTTATTGCCTTTTCCCCGAAACGATCCTTGATCTGATCGATTGTCTGGTGCAAGCGCCGGAGATCTTGCTGCGCCGGCTCGTTAAAGAGCGGTACCTGACCGGTTTCGCTTTTTTGCAAACCCGAGACACTGACGCCAAGCAGACGCACCGGCTTCTTACCCCATTGATTCTCCTCCGCTAAAGCGCGGGCAGTCTGGTAGATCACCTCTTCGAAAGCGGTTGCCTGGGAGAGAGTGGTACGCCTGGTGATTGTGTGAAAATCCGTATCCCGGATCTTGAGCGTAATCACACGGCCAATCAATCCTTGGCGCCGCAAGCGCCTGGCCACCTTTTCGCTGAGGCTTAAAAGGACACCTTCCAAAAAGTCACGGTTGTCCGTATCCGTCGATAAAGTGATCTCATGGCCGATACTTTTCACTTCATCCTCGGGCGTGACCGGCCGGTCGTCGATCCCCAAGGCCAACCGGTACAGCTGCTCACCGGTCTCACCCAAATGGCGCCGGAGTTCCTCGACGGACCGTTTCTGTAGATCGCCAATCGTCTGCAGGCCCAGCTGTCTTAAGTTGGCAGCCGTTTTCGGTCCGACCCCCCACAACTTGGATATAGGCAGCGGGGCCAGGAAAGCGCGTTCTTCTCCGGGTTTCACCACGACAAACCCTTTCGGTTTTTGGAGGTCCGAGGCAACTTTGGCCAGGAATTTATTCGGCGCGATCCCAACAGAAGCGGTAAGCTCAAGTTCCGCTTCGATCCGCGTCACAATCAGCCGGGCAATTTCCTCGGCGGGTCCGAACAAGCGCTCCGAGCCGGTGACATCGAGAAAAGCCTCATCACAAGAGAGTGGTTCAACTAAAGGTGTATATTCCCGGAGAATCTTCATCAAGGCGGCGGAAACCTCCTGGTATCTGCGCATCCGTCCAGGGAGGAAGACCCCATGGGGGCACCGGCGGAAAGCTTCACGCAGAGGCATCGCCGAATGGACCCCAAAGGCCCGTGCTTCGTACGAACAGGTCGAAACCACCCCCCGGGTATTCGGCAAGCCGCCAACAATTACCGGCTTTCCTTTGTACTCCGGATGATCCCTTTGTTCAATGGCGGCAAAAAAAGCGTCCATATCAAGGTGGATAATCCGGCGCATCGCTCCTCCCTCCCCCGCAAAACCGCCGGTTTAAGGCGCGCCGCTCTTTCTCCGGTCATCGGCCACCTTCTTCCTTCAATATTTAATTATCTCACAACAAACATCTGTTCGTCAAAGGCATTTATTCGATTTTCATACCAAAACTGCGCGGGAAAAAGGTCTCCTTGAATTGCTGGTGGAAGAAATCGTCGGTCATCCCGGCGATAAAGTCGGCCACGATCCGGGCGATTGGCGTCCTCTGCCGGTACTCTTCGTTCATTTCCTGGAGATGATAGCGAAAGACCGGGGAGGAAAGATTATTCGCCTTGATATCCTCGGTATACTGATGAAATAACAACTCAAAGATCCGCTCCACCTTATGTTCTTCCGTTTTGATCTTTGGATTGAAGTAGATATTTTCGTAGTTGAACTCTTTCAGATCGACCAGGGCTTGGTATATTTCCGGACTGAAGGCAATATAGTTCCGGTCATAACTTTGCGCGATGACATCAAGGACCAGAGTATTGATAATTTTGTCATTCGAATCACCCAGCCGCTGCACGATCGAGCGGGGTAGATCAGTGCGTTTAATCAGGCCGACGATGATCGCATCTTCAATGTCCCGGCCGATGTAGGCGATCATGTCGGCGACGCGCACTACACATCCTTCCAAGGTCATCGGGTAAATATGTTTACTGAAATTTTCGTCTTTAAAACAAGCCTCATATTCCGCAAAAAACCGCGTCCAGTCCTTTCCGGAGTCAGGAACCAAGCGTTGATTCACAATCTCCCCGTTATGGGCTAAAATCCCGTCCAGGACTTGGAGAGTGAGGTTTAATCCTTTCCCTCCGCCTTCAAGCTCCATTAAAAACCTGACACTTTGGGCATTATGGCAGAAACAACCGATGGCCGCTTCAGTACAAAGGCGGTTCAGAATTCGTTCACCGTCATGACCATAGGGCGAATGTCCCAGATCATGACCCAAGGCAATCGCCTCAATCAGATCCTCATTCAACCTTAGGCAACGGCCGATCACACGGGCAATTTTCGAAACAAACTGGACATGCAGAACGCGGTGGGTTATATGATCATTCTCGAACAAGGTGAAGACTTGTGTTTTATCGATATAGCGCGTGTAAGCCAACGAATGAATAATCTTATCGGTATCATGAAAAAAGGCCGGCCGGATGTTTTCGGCATCCGGGAGCTTTTCCGCTTCCGGTTTAAAGCGTACCCCAAGCCGGCTGGGACAGGCATACGCCGAGAGAAATAATTCTTCCCGCCGGTGGTTTTCCGCGATGATTTTCTGGTGTAAACTCAGCACCCTCTCACCCCCGTGCCAATAAAAAGTGGATTACTCTAATAATCTTCGCTAATTTTCCGGAAAGCCCTTTCCCCAGCGGATTATTTACGTAAAGATCAAGAAATAAAAAACTCCCTTTACCGGTGGAGGTTGTTCGCCGTAAAGGGAGGAAACATAAGGAACTGTCTTAGCTTGGCTAAAGACTCCCGTTCTTAGTTTTGTTTTAATTTTTCAATAATCGCCTCCGCCATCTCGCTGGTCCCGACGGCGGTCGGATCATTACGGTCCGCTTTTAAATCATATGTTACATACTTCCCTTCCCGGATTACCTCGGCAACGGCCCACTCCAATCGGTCCGCGGCCGCTTTTTCGCCCAAATGCTTGAGCATGAGGACTCCGGAGAGGATCATCGCACACGGGTTCACTTTGTTCAGCCCTTTGTACTTTGGCGCCGAACCATGGGTCGGTTCAAAGAGGGCCGCCTCGGTACCGATATTTGCCCCCGGGGCGAGGCCAAGGCCGCCCACCAGACCGGCACAGAGATCGGAGATGATGTCACCATAGAGATTGGGTAAGACGAGAACATCGAACTCCTCCGGGCGTTGGACCAACTGCATGCAAAGGGCGTCAACCAGGACCTCCTGATACTCAATCACCCCTTCATATTCTTTGGCGATTTCGCGCCCGACCCGGAAGAAAAGACCGTCAGTGTATTTCATAATATTGGCCTTCGCGACGGCGGTCACTTTCCGTCGCCCGTTCTTTTTCGCATATTCAAAAGCATACCGGATAATTTGGGCGCTTCCTTCCCGGGAGATCGGCTTAATCGAGATCGCGGAGGCGTCACGGATTTTACCTGCCGGCGCCATCTCAATAATCCGTTTCGCTTCGGAGGTCCCCTCGTCAAACTCCACTCCGGCATAGAGATCTTCGGTATTTTCCCTGATCACAACAAGATCCACCCCCGCATAGCGTGAACGGGCACCGGGGTAAGATTTACAAGGACGGACACAGGCAAAAAGATTAAGTTCATGGCGGAGCGCCACATTCACACTGCGGAACCCGGTCCCGATCGGGGTGGTGATTGGTCCTTTCAACGCGACTTTGTTCCGGCGGATCGAAGCCAGCACTTCTTCCGGAAGGGGAGTTCCTTTCTCCTCCATCACATCGATCCCGGCGTGTTGAATCTCCCATTCAATCGGCACACCAGTCGCTTCAATGACTTTTTTGGTCGCGGCCGTCAGTTCGGGGCCGGTCCCATCTCCCGGGATTAAGGTAATCCGATAAGCCAATTAAATCTCTCCTTCCGCAAGCTGTTTTAATTTTAACAAACTTTCTTCAACCATCAATAACCTCTCATATTATCGGGTGTCCATTCCCCGCGGTCCTGCTTTACCCAGTCCTCAACCAAATAGCGGACCACTTCTCCCCCCGTCCCGTCGGCAACCACTTCCTTCAGACCGGCATTAATGATCATTCTGGTACATAGTTTACAGGGACGGACCCCGGTGACACGCTGTCCGGTCGCCGGGTCGAGACAGGCCAAATAGAGTGTTCCTCCCAGCATCTCCTGGCGGGAAGCATGGATAATCGCATTCATCTCGGCATGCACGGAACGGCATAATTCATACCTTTCACCGGAAGGAATGCCCGCCTTTTCCCGCGGGCAATCATTTAAATCCAGGCAGTTGATACTGCCCCGCGGCGCTCCGACATAACCGGTACTGATGATTTGGTCGTCTTTGACAATGATTGCGCCAAACTGCCGGCGTAAACAAGTTGCCCTTCTCGCCACCGCCGCGGCGATATCCAGGTAATAATGATCTTTATCAGGTCTGCCCATCCCTATCACCTCAAATCTCTGCTTTATCGCCTTGTTTCACCGTCCGCCTCCGCCGGGTCCAAGCCGCCAATTATGGTATTGCCAAAGCGGAGAGGGAAATCTCTTTTTTCGCGATCCCGGGTTGCTGCTCGAGGTTAAGAAAGATCAGCAGTGTATCACGGGGTTGCACAGGAACCCGGCCGGAAAAAGTTAATGTTTTCACCTCGCCAGGTTCTAAAGCAGGAAATTCGACCACCCGCGAGATGGTCCGCAACTGGTTCCCTCCCGGCGCCCGCAAATGGAAAAATAACTGTCCGCTCCCGCCTGGTATACGCTGTGCCATTGTATTTTCTATGGTGGCAGTTAATTTATATTCCAACTGTGGCGTCTCATTCGGTAAAAAAGCGACCGTCGGGGCCTGGAAATCTTTGATGATCACCCCGCTGGGGCGCACCGCCGCCAGTATAGCGTTCTCTTTTTCGAGTTCTTGTAACGATTCTTCCAGTTCCATCGCCTTTTCTTGCCACAGATTCCGTTCTTCGAGTAAACGGTGGTTCTCGCGGAAAAAACCGTTGACAATGATAAGGCAGATTATAACCAGGAGCAGATTACCCAGGATTTTTAGCCATCGATATTTGCCGGACAATTACCCTTCCCCCTCGTAAACAGCCAATTCTCTTCCGAAAAGACCTTTATTCCGTTTTTTTGCAGCAAAGCGGCAGTAACCCCTCTCCCCGGAATCAACCTGCTCCGAAAAGTACCGTCATGGATCCGGAGCGTACCGCAAGATGGACTATGATCTTTGAGGATCGCGACCTTGGCCCCGTGTTTTTTAGCCAGTTCCAAGGTGCGCAGTGCACCGGTTTTGAACTCCGCCGAAAGGTCATTACCGTCTTCCGTTTTGACCTGGGCTTTTCCTAGCCAGAAAGCATCTCCGTCGCCCTCCGCAAGCTCGGCAGGCGGACGGGGCACCGCCAGGCCTCCTAACACCTCCGGACACACGGGGATCACGGTATACTCCTGCAGACTATCAACAAAAGCCGGCAGTTCATACCCTTTTCCGTTATAACGGCACGGGTTACCCAATAGGCAAGCACTTACCAGCACTGGCGGCATAGTATCTTTACTATTCATCATCATCCGCTCTTTCCCTGCTTTAAATGCAACAGCTCCCATCTTTGTCCAGATCCGGGAAGTTGCTCATGAAAACAGGTGTGACGTAATAGTATTATTAATAAACGAGTTTTATATTAAGACTCAACCGGAAAGTACCGAATTTAAGTATGGGAAGACCTTTAAACTTTCCTGGCTCAGGGAGGGATCATGATGAAACCGATAGTCAGCCCGCTGGCAAAACGGCACTTTCTCAACTGGTTTCTAAATGCTTGTGAATTCCGGGGCGAGGCTCCGGCTACCATCCTCTCCGCGCTCCTTAACCAGGACTCGCTCCTCGAGCAGGTCAAGATCATTGAAAACGGTTCGTTCCTCCGTCCGTTACTGGTGATCTCCAGCTTAGGAACGGGGATGCCTCCCTGTCTGCTTTTAACCTATGAGAAAATCCTCACCAAAACCGAGGCGATCCTGGATTTTCTCGCGTCGTTCAAAAGCGGCCATCTCTTTTTAACGCTTTATTTCCCCAAGCGCTCCCTGTGCCTTTCTTTTGTTGATGTCTTAGAAGAGCTTCCCTTGCCCTTGGAGGCCGAAAAGATCAGAAGTCTCCAGCTCGATTTGGAACTGCTGTTATTATCGATCGAAGGAGAAAACGAGCATAAACGCAATCAGCTGCTGGCCGAGATCGATCAGGCTTTGGCCAACGGCAATAAAGGGGAATTTCTCCGCCTCGTCAAACTGCTGAAGGAATGTTAAATGAACCGTCCCCCAAAGGGAACCTTCAATTCAATCGCATCATAAGGACAAAATTCCTGACAACAATAGCAACGGATACAATTCCGATCATCGATCACCATTTGATCTCCGGTCTTGGTAATCACCTTCGCCGGACAGGCCTGCTCACAAACCTGGCACCGCCGGCAATTCGCCCGGATCACCGGGTAGGGTGAGACAAACCGGCGGACCAGGCGGACTACCCAATCGGGAACATGCAGGTTGATCAGATTCTTGGCCGCCGGGACTTTGAAATCATAAATGACCAAATCCTCAAGCTTCTCCCCTAAAAACTTAATCTCGTTTTCCTTAATCCCCGCTATTCCTCTTTGCGCTGCTAACGCCAGGACCGGTACGTCGGCCGGTTTCAAGCCAACCAAGCGGGCAATCGCCGCATCGACCGCGAAGGGGTTTTCTCCGGCCAGAATCAACCCCATTAAGCGTAGCTTCCCATTCCGGGGGCCGGCCCCCTCCATGGCGATCACCCCGTCAACCAGGGTCAAGACTGGTTTAACCGTGAGGGCAAGATCAATCAACATCTCCTGGAAAATATCCGCTCTTTGTAACCGGAAATGCATTTCGCCTTTGTGTAAACCGGCAACGCAACCGAAGAGATTTTTCACGGCACCGGTTAAACGGGTTAAGCCGTGCGTTTTCACCCGTGGGAGATTAATCACCGCATCGACCTCGGTCACCTCCCGCGCGAGCGGAAAGCTTTTCAAGATCTTTCCCTCAGGGGCGGTTCGGACCTCCACTTCTTCATTAAAGACGGCTAACGGAACACCCAGTTCACGGCAGACGGCAGCGATGCCCGCCTTTTCCGCCGCCCGCGCCAGACTCCCAACGCCGGGACTGTCGCCGACGATTGGCTGGACACCGCTCGCCAGGAGCGCCTTTAAGACTGCCCGGACGACCTCCGGATGGGTGTTCACTCCCTTCTCCGGCGGTTCGGCTGCTAAGATGTTCGGTTTCACCAATACTTTTTGGCCGGGCGCCACCCAGCGCCTGAGGCCGCCAAGCCCGGTCAGGCACTGCTCAACGGCCTCTTCGACTTCATTCCGTTCGTAACTTCCGCACCTGGCTAAGGCAATCTCGTTCATCTTCTTCTCCTTTGCGCGTAAATCACATAAAGGCAAAAAAATCCTCTGGTTTAGTTCACCAGAGAACCAAGGGACTCCTTTTCGTGGCGCTTAATTTTACCTGGACTTAAGACTTTCCAGTTTGGCCTCGAGAAAATCCTCCCCGACCTTATAGACATCACCGGCGCCCATCGTAATCACCAAATCCCCCGGACGGGTCGCGGTTAATAAATGCTCTTTAATCTGTTCTAATCCACCAATATACCGGACGTCAGAATGATATTTCTTCGTTTCCTCGGCTAAAAGCCGGCTGGAAATATCACCCGGATCAGTCTCCCGGGCGGCATAGATATCAGCCAGGACAAGGATATCGGCGTTCCGAAAAGCCTGCGCGAAATCGTCGAAGAGATACTTCGTCCGGCTATAGAGGTGCGGTTGGAAGACACACCAGATGCGGCCGGAAAATTGCTCGCGCGCCGCCTTTAAAATGTTTTTCACCGCCCGTGGGTGATGGGCATAATCATCGACCACGATGACCCCGCCGGCCTCCCCTTTCACTTCAAACCGCCGGCGCACACCGGTAAATTCCTGGAGGAAAACCAGGGCATCACTGACCGGTACCCCCACTTCAGCCACGGTCGCCACCGCAGCAAGAGCATTTAGGATGTTATATTCGCCCGGCACATTTAATTTTAGTTCACCAACCTCTTGCCCGGCATGAAATAGACGGCCTTTGATCCCGAGCGGCGCACACCATTCAATCTGTTGACAAGACCAATCCGCCTCCGAGGAGAGACCAAAGGTTCGTAGCGGCGCCCGCGCGGCGGCGGCCAACTCCGGAAAATTGGGATCATCCCGCCAACAGACAACCTTTCCGTCGGGAGGCACCAAAGAAATGAACTCTTGAAAAGTCCGGACGACATCACCGGCGGTTGGAAAACAGTCCGGGTGATCCCAATCGACGTTGGTAATCACCGCAATTTTGGGTGAAAGGTAAAGGAATGAACGGCGGAACTCACACGCTTCGACCACGAAATAGGGGCCTTTTCCGGTCCGGTAGTTCCCCACCAACTCCTTCATCTCGCCGCCAACTTCGACGGTCGGGTCTTTACCCCCTTCAATTAAGAGTAAAGCAATCATCGCGGTGGTGGTTGTCTTTCCATGGGTCCCGGCGACGGCGATCCCGACCCCCTTCTCCTTCATCAGCAGGCCTAACAGTTCGGCCCCTTCATAGATGGGAAGCTTCATTTCCCTGGCCTTTAACAGTTCCGGGTTATCTTCACCAACGGCATTCGTATAGACAACAACATCAATTTCATCAGTGATCTGCTGTTCGTCATGGCCATAATGGATCTTAATCCCTTTCTTCTCGAGCTCGGTCGTATTCCGGCTGCGCGTCCGGTCAGAACCGGAGACTCGATACCCGCTCTCCAGTAAAATTTTGGCCAAAGCGCTTAAGCGCGCACCGCCAATGCCAATAAAATAAACATGATCACCTGGCTTCAACCCGATCCGTCCTTTCTTCAGCCACTCCTCCGTATATTCTCACTTTTTCTATTCTATGACGAAAAATGCCAGAAAACAATAGCCTTTCGATAATAATTCCTAAAAGTTGTATTTTCCCCCAAAGGGCACCTTATTAAAGGTTTATAGTATATTATAACCATTTTATGTAATAATAATCTACTGCCCGTTTAAGGCATAAATAAAAACCCGGGGAATCCCCGGGTAGGCGTTCTTTAATATTCCTCATTCGATGCATACAAGGTATGAACTTCATCGATTGGAATCCGCTCCTCGCAGACCGGGCAGACAATCATCTCCTCATCCTCATAACCAATTCCAATCATCATCCCGCAAGACGGGCACTTGACACTTTCCTCGGAATTATCCGCCCGTACCGGGTTACTCAGTGGCAGCCGATCTTCTTTGCTCATCTTTTCCCCTCCCTGTTTTTTTTATTTTTCTTTAAAAGATTCATCGCTATGCACGCGCGCATTGGATAAAAAATTACGCCTTTCCTTGGTCCCCCTGAGGTAATAATTGAATGATTTTCCGCGCAACAAAGCGGGGAAAATAAGGTTGGGAGGTGGAGCTGTGGCACGCCGTAGTATCGTCTCCGATCGGGTTAAATACGAAATCGCAAAGGAACTTGGTTTTGCGGACCGGATCCGGCGCGAAGGGAATTACTACGACTACAGCAATCTCACTACCCGCGAAGCCGGTCTCCTCGTACGCGGCCTGATCCAGAAGGCCGAAGAGATGTTAAGCCGGCAGTCTTAAACCAGGGGCGTCCCACACGCCCCTTAAACTGTTGGTCGCTCTCCCTCCACCAACGCCCTCCCATTTTTTGCTCCCGCCAGCAAAACTATGACGAAATCAAAGCATTTAATAGTTTACCATAAATTCCAAACCTGCCTTTAGCAGGGTTTTTTATTAAAAAAGAGAAGCTAATGAAGCAACCGGAGGTTTCGCCGGATTCCTGCCATCAGTACCAAGATTCAGCCAACGATCCTTTTATACTTGCACGCCTTTAAGCCGTCGTAACTCAAATCATGCACAGAAATGGAGGAAGATTCATTGTTACACTCTCGCACAAAAGCTCTTAAACTTCTTGGGATGTCCTTTTTAATCTCCTGTTTCGCGTTGATGCTCTTCCTGCTCACACCTTGCCAGCGCGTCGAGGCAGCGGAGACAACAATCGCCAAGCGCCTGGCAAATTTGGAAAGCCGGTGGGGGCGTTTTCAATTGGGCGGAGAATTCAGTCTCACGGCCGATTACAAACAACGGGTATACGAAGAATACCGGACGCCGGATCTCAAAAACCATTTAAACATTTACCTTGATTCGCATATTGACCAAAACTTCTACTTTTATCTGCTCTTAGGTCATTATGACAATTATGGCTATATCAATCATTTATATGTCGATGAAGCGGCTGTCAGGTACCGTTCTTCCAATCTCCTGGCCGATCTAGGCAAGTTTAAGTTTACCCTGGATCCGCTTGGGCTGATTGCCGACCATCAAACCTCCCCGATCCAGGGGATTGCATTACAAACCGGCAATACCGACGTTTACTTTGGCGGCTACTACTCCCGCCTTTATTTAAACACCCAGGGTTTAAACGAGGAAAAGCTCAAGATCACCAGTGATGATCAGTTTGGGTTCCGGATTGCCCTCCCCAAACCAGGATATATGCTCGGGATGACTCTGGTGACCACGCCCACCGGGGATCTGAGTGAAACGGCCGTCGGCTTCGATCTGATTGCGAATGCCTATGGCGGCACCCTCCAAAGTGAAGTCGTCTGGTACCGGCCAGGAAAGGATAATTTCCAAGAATATAAACACGACGGCGCTTTTGGAAGCTTAGTCTCCTGGAACAAAGCAGTTGCCAGCCAGATCTATAATCTTTATGCCTGGTATTTTGCGAAAGGATTTGCACCGGTCTCTTCCGCTTTGAATGAGATCGACAAAGGCGAAATCTACACCTTGAATTCTTACGGGTTCGGCGGCGCCTGGCAACACAATCTCAACAACAACTGGACGACCACTATCAAAGGCGGATTGTTGTTCTCCCCCGAACAAACTGAATTTTCTAGAGCACAATTGGTCTTCTCCGGGCGTCTTTGTAAATCCTTCTCGCCAGCCACCAGTCTAGAATTTGGCTTTGATTCCATCTTTGAACCGAGTGTCGATAAACTGGAACTCTCCCGCTATAACCGGTTATCGCTCCAGTTTGCCACCGCCTTTTAAACAGTCAAGTACTGAACCTAAAAGGAGGAATTGCTTTGCGAAAGAAAAAGTATCTTATTTTTTGCTTAACCACCGTTGCCCTGCTGATCGTGATCCAACTAACCGCAGCGGCGGCAACCAAACCACTCGCCGGGAAAAAATTTGTGATTGATGCCGGGCATGGCGGGTGGGATCCGGGCGCCGTCGGCGTCAATGGTTTAACGGAAAAACAGATTAACTTACGGGTCGCCCAATACCTCCGGAATTGTCTCACCGAATACGGGGGCGCCACCGTCGTCATGACGAGGGTTGATGACCGTTATCACTCCTTGTCCTCCCGCGTCGTCAAGGCCAATACCAGCGGGGCCGACCGGTTTATCTCGATTCATCATAACGGTTCCGTCAATCCGGCCCATAACGGCACCGCCGTTTATTCCGGAACCAACGCCGGCTGGCAAAGCCGCGATCTCCGGAACAAAGTGCAACAAAGCTTGTTGAAAATGACGAAACTTCGCGACTTGGGCGCAAATTCCGCTAATTTCTATGTGCTCCGTCATACAAAAATGCCGGCGATCCTGACCGAAGCCTCCTTTATCACCAATCCGCAGGAAGAGCAGAAACTACGTAATCCCGAATATCTTTGGCGGGAAGCGTATTATATTTACCGCGGGATCGTTGAGCATATGGGCCAATAATTTCAAACCATCGGCCTCCCTTTAACTGAAATTGAACAAATAACTCCTTCATTAACCAAGGATACCTTCATGGTATCCTTTTTTTCTAACTTCACCTGTTTTTCCGATTCGTCACGGCATCCAGGAGGAAAATTGTATTTTATGTCAAATTATTTCCACAAAAAGGGAGGTTCGTTGCGCGATGGCGCCTAGAAACAGGTTACTTCTTCCGCTCTTCCTCTTCTGTTTCTTCTTAGCCGGCAGCGCTTGTCTGAAAGACCCTTACTTCCCCGGAAAAGACCCCGCCACTCTTTGTCTCCATATCAACCTCGCCGAAAGGGAACAAATTACAACCAGGGCGGCCGGCAGTGCGATCATGATGCTCCAAGTCACCCTCAGCCACCAAAAAATTCCCCCCCGCAGCAAAACAGTTGCTTACAACGGTGAGGGTGAACAGACGATCGTCTTTGATTCCCTGTATCCGGGAACCTGGAAGATTGAAGTATCCGGGATTGATGAGTCTGAAGATTGTATTTTTTACGGAGAATCTACCCTCAACATTGATCCGGGGAAAACAGTTGAGGTTTTTATCTTGCTTTTACCGGCCCCCGGCAGCTTGGAAATTGCTATGGAAATTTCGGGACTGCGCGCCCTTGGGGTGGAAGTAACCAAAGGACGGTTTTATTACTATCCCGATCCGAAAAGCGGTACTTCCAAAACAATCGATCTGGAACTGGACGGCGATTGGCTGCGCGGTGAAGGTAAAATTCCGGAAGGGACTTATCAGGGGGAGATTTATATCCCGCAAAAAACCGGGACAGTTTATTACCGGAGTCCCTACTTTACCTTTACGATCAGGGCAGGAAAAAACACCCAGCTAACAATCGAAGCAGACGGGGGCGCAAATGTGAAAGGAGTAATCGACTCCACCCCGGCTACGCCGGAAAATTTTAATATCAGGAAGATTGAGCAAGGACTCTTTGAGCTCAGTTGGGAGGAGGTATATGAACCCGATCTGGCCGGGTACTATATCTACCGTACCAATCAAGAAGGGCGTTTTGTCTACCTGGCGGAAGTGCCGCCGGGAACCCATTCTTATCTTGATCAGATCACTGCCAATTTGTTCCGGGACGGGAAACTGGGCTACGCGGTCAGCAGTTTCGACAAAAGTGGTAACGTAAGTTTTTGGAGTGAACAACAGTATATCTACCTCAATGAATTGTAAAAGAGGCGGGATGATTCCCGCCTCATTATTCGTTCAAAGTACAAACAGCACGTCTTTATTATTCGGGGCTAATCAAGGCCATAACCACATTTTTTCGACCCGTGCTTCCTTATTGCCGCTCCGTAAGATACCGGTCAATCGCCCGCGCAGCTTTCTTCCCGGCGCCCATCGCGGCAATCACCGTCGCCGCTCCGGTGACAATATCGCCACCGGCAAAGACCCCAGGGATACTGGTCATGAGGGTCTCCGGATCGACTTCGATGTAACCCCGTTTATTGAGGGCCAAACCTTCCGTTCCCTGCAGTAAAATCGGGTTCGGTCCCTGACCGATCGCGACCACGACCGTATCGACCGGAAGCGCAAACTCCGAACCAGGGATCGGGACAGGACGCCGCCGGCCGGACGCATCCGGTTCGCCAAGCTCCATCTTTTGACAGATCATGGCAGTCACATCACCGGTTTCATTACCCTCAAGCCGAACAGGATTGGTCAACAAACGGAAGATAATCCCTTCCTCTTCCGCGTTTTCGATCTCTTCCAAGCGGGCCGGCATCTCTTCGCGGGAACGCCGGTAGACAATACTCACTTCCTCCGCGCCAAGGCGAAGAGCCGTCCGTGCCGCATCCATCGCCACATTCCCGGCTCCCACGACGGCCACACGCTGACCGAGGCAAATCGGGGTATCGTACTCCGGAAACTTATAAGCTTTCATTAAATTGACCCGGGTTAAAAATTCATTGGCCGAGTAGACCCCGTTCAAATTCTCACCGGGAATCCCGAGGAAATATGGAAGGCCGGCGCCGGTCCCGATAAAAATCGCCTGGTAACCTTGGTCAAAAAGCTCCTTGAGGGTAAGTGTTTTCCCGATCAAAAAGTTCGTTTTGATCTCGACCCCTAATTTCTCCAGGTATTTGACCTCATAATCGACGATCTCTTTCGGCAGGCGGAACTCGGGGATCCCGTACCGTAACACCCCGCCGGGCGCATGCAGGGATTCAAAGACCGTCACCTGGTAGCCCATTTGCGCCAGATCGGCCGCCGCGGTTAAGCCGGCCGGGCCGGAACCAACAACCGCGACCTTGCCTTTGGTTGCCTTGACTTCAGGAAGTTGCTCCCCGCTCTGGTGCGCCCGCCCCCAGTCGGCACAGTAGCGTTCGAGCGCCCCGATCGCAATCGGCTCGCCTTTTTTCCCGAGAATACACAGTTTTTCACACTGATTCTCCTGCGGACAGACCCGGCCGCAGATCGCCGGCAAGCTGTTTTTCTCTTTGATCTTCGCCAGCGCCGCCTCCGGATCTCCCTCCGCCAAAAGCTTGATGAATCTGGGAATATCAATCTCCACCGGGCAGCCCTGTACACATAATGGTTTTTTACAGTTTAAACAACGCTGCGCTTCCGTTTGCGCTTGCGCGCTGGTAAATCCGAGCGCTACTTCGTTAAAATTCTCCCTTCGAAGCTGCGGATCTTGTTTTGGCATCTGTTGTCTCATTTTCCGGCCTCCTCCAGTCGACAGCGGTGTAATGCTTCTTGTTCTTGCTTGCGGTAATACCTTTGTCTGGACATTAATTCTTCAAAGTTCACCAGCGCGCCGTCAAACGCCGGACCGTCAACGCAGCAGAATTTGGTCTCCCCGCCAACGGTCACCCGGCAACCGCCGCACATCCCGGTACCGTCTACCATCAAGGCGTTGAGACTGACCACAATCGGCACGTTAAATTCTTTGGCCACTTTCGTCGCCGCCGCCATCATTGGTACCGGCCCAACCGCCACAATTTCGTGAACATCTTCTTTCTCCAATGTTTGCCTGAGCAGATCAGTGACGAAGCCATGGTACCCGAAACTGCCATCATCGGTACTGAAACTGATCTGATCACTGACCGCCGCCATCTCCTCTGTCATGATCAGCATCTCTTTCCGCTGCGCTCCGATCATGCTGAGGACACGGTTCCCGGCTTGATGGAGGGCTTTTGCTTTGGGATAGAGGGGGGCGACCCCTAAACCACCGGCGACACAAGCCACTGTTCCCACTTTTTTAATGGGATAAGCTTGGCCAAGCGGGCCTAATAGATCCAAAAAGGACTCCCCTTTTTGCATCTGGTTAATCTCTTTTGTGCTTTTCCCGATCCCCTGACAAACCAGCGTGATTGTACCGCGCTCGCGGTCAAAATCGGCAATGGTGAGGGGAATGCGTTCCCCTTCTTCTTTATAACGTAGAATAATAAAGTTACCCGGTTCGGCTTTGGCCGCAATCAAGGGCGCTTCAACAATAAACTGCATAATTCCAGGTGCGAGTTGCTTCTTATCAATAATCTTCAACTTGTTCTCCTCCATTACAAATGATCAACAAAGATATTGTATCATTATTTGGCCGATTTGAGAATGTTATGATCGGTCTGTTTACATATTCATTTAATTCCATCGCCTTCTCCGCCGCTCGAAAGTCACTCCCGGCCTTCCCATCCCGCCAGACCATTATAAAAAAAGAGTGGGAAACCCACTCCTAAACCCAACCGCGGGCCTTAATGGCTTCCGCCAAGCGCGCTATGGAAACCATATAAGCCGCCATCCGCAAAGTAACCTGGTATTTTTGGCTCATTTCATAAACGGCTTCAAAAGCTTCGACCATTTTCCGTTCCAGACGGGAATTCACTTCTTCAGCCGTCCAGTAATAGTTCATGAGGTTTTGTACCCATTCAAAGTAAGAGACGGTGACGCCGCCGGCATTCACCAAAATATCCGGAGCCAGGGTTATTCCCCTTTGCGCCAGGATTGCATCGGCCTCCGGGGTAGTCGGCCCGTTCGCGCCTTCCGCGATCAGTCTCGCTCTCACCTGACCGGCATTTTCTTTGGTAATTTGGTTCTCCAAAGCCGCCAGGACCAGGATATCACAGTCCAAAGTCAGCAACTCGGCATTGCTGATTGGGCTGCTTCCCGGAAAACCTTTAATATTCCCGGTTTTTTTCCTGAACTCCAGCAAGGCGTCGGGATCGATCCCGTCGTGCTTAACAATCCCCCCGTCGCTTTTGGTAACCGCAATAATTTTTACGCCTGCCTGGGCTAAAAACTGCGCCGTAGCGCTCCCGACATTACCGAAACCTTGCACCGCCGCGGTTGCCCCTTGCAATTTAATGCCTAAACGTTTTGCCGCTTCGCGGATAATAATCGCACACCCGCGTCCCGTGGCCTCTGTCCGGCCGAGCGAACCGCCAACAATAATTGGTTTCCCGGTCACCACACCCGGAGATGTTACCCCGCCTTTGACCTTGCTGAATTCATCCATCATCCAGGCCATAATCTGTGAATTGGTATTCACATCAGGCGCCGGAATATCCTTCTCCGGGCCAACAATCGGAGCAATCGCCGCGATATATGCCCGGCTTAAACGTTCAAGTTCAGCTTGGGAAAGTGTTTTGGGATCAACAACCACCCCGCCTTTTCCCCCGCCGTAGGGCAGTCCCAAAACACCGCATTTAAAGGTCATCCACATCGAAAGGGCTTTAACCTCATCCATCGTCACGTCCGGATGAAACCGGATTCCGCCCTTCGCCGGTCCAATCGCATCATTATGCTGCGACCGGTATCCTTTAAAGACTCGCACCGTGCCATCATCCATCTTGACCGGGACATTCACTTCCATAACCCGCATCGGTTCACGTAGGATGGCATGGATCTTGGGATCAAGTTGAAGTTTTTCCGCCGCCATATCCAGTTGTTGCTGGGCGACGGCTAAGGGATTTACTTCCATCTTTGTCAACCTCCATTTTTGATGAATATCCTTATTTACCTGGGGATTCTCCTGATGAATATTTAAAAATGCATAATTTAAGAATAAATAATTCATCCGGCAAAGTCAATAAATATAATCACCCATGA
Source organism: Bacillota bacterium (assembly GCA_029782135.1). Taxonomy (GTDB): domain Bacteria; phylum Bacillota; class UBA4882; order UBA10575; family UBA10575; genus JAAYGU01. The sequence continues at coordinate 16,128 of JAKOVI010000049.1, read as the reverse complement.
AACAAGTATATAGTATACGCGGCGAAAACACCCTCTGCATAGATCGAAAACCGCAGCACATAATATAAGAGACTGACGAAGGAGATTTGGAAGTTAAAATGCTGGTTCTTTTCTTTCGTACGCTCTTCCTCTATCTGTTGGTGGTCACGGTCACCCGTTTAATGGGAAAACGGCAGATTGGGCAGTTACAACCCTATGAATTTGTGATCACAATTATGATCGCCGATCTGGTGGCTGTGCCAATGCAAGACCGCGGCTTAGCGCTCTTGAATGGGGTAATTCCCATTTTAACACTGCTCCTGGCCCAAGTTGCCCTCTCCTTTTTTACCCTGAAAAGCCAACGCTTCCGGCAGATCCTCTGTGGGAAACCCAGTCTCATCATCGAAAATGGTATGATCAATTGGGAAGAGATGCAGAAAAACCTCTACCATTTGAATGATCTCTTGGAGCAATTGAGGGCGCAAGGCTATTTTAACCTCACCGATGTTGAATTCGCCATCTTGGAAACCAACGGCAGTTTAACCATTTTTCCCAAATCAATTAAAAAGCCGGTCACCCGGGAGGATCTGCAACTGAAACCGCCCAGTGAACGGCTGCCAACTCCTTTGATTTTAGACGGCCACCTTCAAGAGAAGAACCTGGTCAAAACCGGACGTTCCGAAGCATGGTTGCGTCAGGAACTGGAAAAGCACGGTGTTCCTGAACTGAAGTCCGTCTTAATCGCCATGCTTGATACAGAAGGCCGGTTGTATTTCCAACTTAAGCAAGGACCCCCAAAAGTAAAGAAAATAAAATAAAACAGATCAATGCAGAGGGAAAACGAGTGAAACTATCGATCGCCATCGTTCTACTCACCCTGCTTTTCCTAGGGTTAGGTTGGTACTCGGAAACCTTAATCGCCAGACAGGCTGAGTCGATCCTTTCCGAACTGGAAAACCTGGCGACCTGTCTGCAAGAGGGAAAAACTGCCGAGATCGACCGGCAGCTCGCGCGGATTAACCAGCTCTGGCTCTCGGCAAGGCGGTTCTGGGTTTTGCTCACTGACCACCATGATCTGGACGACTTTGAGCTTTATCTCGCCCGCACCAAATCTTACCTGGCCAATAAGGCCTATATTCTCGCTCTCAGCGGGATCGCCGAAATGAAACAGACGATTCACCGGATCCCGGATCAGTTACGCCTCAATTTGGAAAATATCTTTTAAGGCCGATCGTCAGTCTTCACTGGCAAACAAGGACGTGACAAACTCCTCCGGATCGAAGCGCTTCAGATCGTCCACCTTTTCCCCGACTCCCAACCAGAGGAGGGGGAGTCCCAGTTCGGCAGTGATCGCCAGGACGACTCCGCCCCTGGCGGTCCCGTCCAACTTCGTCAGGATGATTCCGTCAACGCCCACCGCCTCGTGGAAGGTACGGACCTGGGAAAGCGCATTTTGACCGGTCGTCGCATCCAGAACCAAGAGGGTTAAGAGTTTTCTTCCCCCGCTGTTTTGGTTGACCACACGCTTAATCTTTTGCAGTTCCGACATTAAATTGACCTTGGTATGCAGGCGGCCGGCGGTATCAAAGATCGCCACATCAATCTTTCGTGCATTCGCGGCCGTAATCCCGTCAAACGCCACCGCTCCCGGATCGGCGCCGGCTTGGTGACGGATCAACGTTACCCCCAGGCGTTCACTCCAGATCGCCAACTGGTCGATCGCAGCCGCCCGGAAAGTATCCCCCGCCACCAAGAGGCAGGATTTCCCCTGCTGTTTATAATACTCTGTCAACTTCGCAATCGAGGTGGTCTTCCCGACCCCGTTTACCCCTACCACCAAGAGGGCGAGCGGTTCTTCCGCCTCGAGCCCAGTAGGAACCGGAACAGTCAAGAGGTCAATCATTATTTCCCGGAGATAGGCTTTGACTTTCCCGGTCTGGTCAACCTTTTCCTGTTTAACCCGTTCTTTCAGGCGTTCCAAAAGCAAGGCGGTCGTCGGATAACCGACATCCGCCATAATCAGAATCTCTTCGAGTTCCTCATAGAATTCGGGACTGATTTTTTTATGGAAGAGAACCGCTTCTTCCAGTGGGGCCAACAATTTTTGTCTGGTCTTGCTTAAACTTGTTTTGAGACGCGAAACAAATCCCCCGGCCATTAATGTTCCTCCTTAGCCTGCTGCTTGCTTCAGCTCGAGCGAGATCATTTTGCTGATCCCCTTCTCCTCCATCGTTACCCCGTAAAGGGCATCGGCTACTTCCATCGTCCGCCGGCGATGGGTGATCACGACAAACTGCAGTTCCTTACTGAAAATCTTCAGTAATTCGGTAAAGCGTTTAACGTTGACATCATCAAGGGTGGCATCAATTTCATCCAAGATACAAAACGGTGAAGGTTTGACCCGCAGGATAGCGAAGAGCAGGGCAATTGCTGTCATCGCCCGTTCACCGCCGGATAAGAGGGAAAGATTCTGCAACCGCTTCCCGGGCGGTTGGGCCAACACCTCGATCCCCGATTCTAAGGGATTTTCCGGGTCCATCAGCTCCAAATCGGCCTTCCCGCCGTCAAACAGTTCTTCGAATAGTTTGATAAATTCTTTCCTGACTTGATAAAAAGTTTCCGTAAACCTTTTTTTAATGGTCTTTTCAATCTCCGTGATCACTTTCTCCAGCGATTCCCTTGCTTCCGTCAGATCGGTGATTTGCTGGGAAAGGAAATCCACCCTTTCCTTTAACGCCCGGTATTCATTGATCGCCTGCAGATTAACCGGTTCAAGCTCCTTCATCTTCATTTTGTAACGCGTAATCTCCAGTTTCGGATGGGGTGGGGCTTGCCAGGTAGGGGTCGCCTCCGCCGCCCAGTCATCGCCATAGGCTTCGCTTAAATTCGCCACGATATTCTCTTCGTTCATTCTTAACCTGTTCAACTGGAGCTCAAGGCGGTGCAATTCCGCCACGATTTCCCCACTCTTTCTTTGCCGGTCGCGCAGTTCTTCTTCAAGCTGATTGAGGAGGGAAAGCGCTTCCTGCCAGGATGTTCTTAGGTTTTGGATCTCCGCCTCATGGGCAACCTGTTCTCTGGTGGTCGTCTGCACTTTGCTTTCCAAGTACGCTTTCTGCTCGACGAGGCTTGCCATCTCTTTCCGGGCTTGGTCCAGTTCAAGCTGGCGCTTGCTGAGCTCCCCGGACAGCTCGGAGAGAGTATTGGCAAACCCTTGCAGATTCTCCATTTTCCCTTGCCACTCCTGGGTAATCCCGGCGAGTTGCGAAGAAACCTCGGAAAGGACGCGCAGATCCTGTTCCCGTTCCTCCATCAGTTTAGTTTCCCACTCTTCCAGCGCATTAATCTCACCGGTAGTATATTCCAAAGCCGCTTCTTCCTGTTTCAGCTTCTCCTCCAGACTGTTCACCGCCGACTGCTGGCGGGAACTCTCCTCTTCCAACTTGACGAGGATTTGTTGAAGCTTTTCCCGGCGTTCACGGAGGCCTTGTTCCTGCGCCAGAAAAACTTCCAGATCTTTTAAGGCGGAGTTCAGATCAAGATTGACCGTCCCGCGCAAAGTTTTCTGTTCCTCGATTGCTTTGCTCAACCGGTCAATCGCCTCTTCATACTTCTTTTCCTCGGTCAAGCCTTTATTCATGAACGCAAGGAGGTCTTCTTTCTCCTGTTGCAGCCGGGCGATCTCCCCTTTTCTGCTTAAGAGGCCAACCTGGTGGCGTTCGATATTGCCCCCGGTGATCGCTCCCCCCGGTGCAATCACATCCCCTTCAACCGTCACCAGGCGAAACCGTTTTCCGGTCTGTTCAGTGATCTCCACCGCGGTTTTCAGGTCCGGCGCAATGATCGTCCCCCGCAAAAGGTGATTGATAATGGCGGCGTAACGCTGATCATAGAAGACTACTTCCGTCGCCGGCCGGGCGTTATATTTTGCTAAGATATTTTTAACCTCCGCCAACCGGTCCGTTTTTTCATCAATCAGATTGAGCGGTAAAAAAGTTGCCCGCCCTAAGGAATTTCTTTTTAAATAGGCGATCGCCTGCCGGGCATCGCGATCGTGGGTAATGACCAAATACTGCTGGGCGGCACCCAGCGCGACGTCGAGCGCCAGCTCAAACCCGCGCTCCGCTTTAATCAGATCCGCGACGATCCCGTGAATTTCGCGGTGGAAAGGTTCCTTTTTGGCTTCAAGCAAAGCTTTTACCCCTTGGTAGTAACCTTGGTGGCTCCGCTCCATCTCGGTCAGGAGGGCCAGTTTTGATTCCAAACCATGAAGCCGCGCCCGTAGTTCCTGGTTATTTTCGACTTGGCGCGCAAGGTAGGTCCGGTATTTATTCACCTCTTCCGCCAGCGTTTTTTCTTGCGCAGTGATGGCCGCCAACTGTTGCTGGAGCCCTTGGACGCGTTCCCGGCCCTCTTTAATCCGTTCCGCTTTTTCCGCCAGTTCCCGTTGGAGTTCCGTTAATTCCTCTCGGATCTCGGTCTCTTTTTCGCTCCGCACGTCCTTTTGGACGTTGCTCTCGCCGATCTTCTGTTTCAAGAGGGAAACCTGGTTTAATTGCCCGGAAAACTGCTGTTTCTTGGCGTTAAGCTCTACCCGGACCGTCTTGATCTTCTCTTCCTTCGCAACGATTAATTCCTTTATTTGGTTAACCTCGGCGGCCAGCCGTTCTTTTTCCCGTTCAACCTCGGCGGTCACCCGGGCTAGCATTTCTTTTTTCTCCTCAAGATCGCGCGCTTTCGCGCTCTGCTGGGCGATCAGCGTTTCCAGTTCTTGCAGGCGAAGTTCCAACGCCCGCTTTCTTTCCGCAAAAAGGTTCAACTCACCTAAAGCGCGTTCCCGCTGTGTTGTTTCTTCCAACAACTGTTGCTGTTTAGCGCCGATCTCGACTTCCATCTGGCTGACGCGGGTTTTGACGGAATGCGCTTCCTGGGTTAAGTTCTCTTCTTCTGCTTTCAAAGCGGCGAGTTCTTGGTTTTTACGTGTTTGTTCCGCTTCCAACTGTTGCAACTTCAGTTTAATTCCGGTGAGCTCCATATTGAAATGGTTAATCTCCAAACGGCGGAGTTCCGTCTGGAGCGCTAGATATTCCTCGGCCTTAGCGGCTTGCTCCGCTAATGGTCCCAACTGTCCCGCCAGTTCTTGTAATAAATCTTGAATCCGGAGAATATTGTTCTCCGTCTCTGCCAGTTTTTTCATGGTCAAGCTTTTTTTGACTTTATAGCGCATAACACCGGCCGCTTCTTCAAAAACACTGCGCCGCTCTTCGGGGCGGAGGGAGAGGATCGCATCGATCTTCCCCTGGCTGATCACCGAATAGGCTTCTTTGCCCAAGCCGGTATCAAAGAAAAGCTCCTGGATGTCTTTGAGCCGAACCGGAGAACGGTTGATTAAAAATTCACTCTCCCCGGACCGGTAGACCCTCCTGGCCACCGCCACCTCGGTATATTCTAAAGGCAATGTCCCATCCGTATTATCCAAAACCAAAGTAACATCGGCCATCCCTAAGGGCTTCCGTGTTTCACTGCCGGCAAAGATGATGTCATCAAACTTGGACCCCCGGAGATTGCGCAGGTTGTTTTCCCCCATCACCCAGCGGAGACTGTCGGCAATATTACTTTTTCCACTCCCGTTTGGTCCAACTATGGCGGTAATTCCCGGTTGAAACGACAATACAGTCCGGTCGGCAAACGATTTAAACCCATGAATTTCCAGACGTTTCAGCTGCACACGTGCCCCTCCTGCTTCGAAAATCTGTGATCTCTCATCTAATTCAATTTATTTTACCATATATTGCGTAAAATTACATTAGCCGTAGGCCCATGATTGTGCCAAAAGTAATTGCCGGTAACAAAAAAACCCCGGATCTCCAGGGTTGTTTGAAAAATTCTGTTTTATATTTTTATCTCTTAACCCACATTAACCTTGGTGGTCAAATCTGCCCGGTTTCGGGACTGTAAGGGAAGATACCGGCTCGATAGCGAGCCATACTCTTCCACTAATTTGCGAAGTTTATACCGTGCCCGGGTGCGCGCATTATCGACCACTTTTTTCCCCAAATGCAAGCGCTCACTAATCTCACGGCAGTTCATCCCTTGAAGATACAATAAGAAAACCCGGTATTCCACCGGTGAAAGATAGGCCTCAAGTACCCGTAATAAATGCTTGCGCGATAACTTTTCAAGAACTTCCTCCAGGGGATCCGCTGTCTGATCCCCGATCAGTTCCAGTAAGGAGCGGGCCTCATCGTCCTCCGCCGGCCGGTTTAAAGAGAGCGCATTATTGTTAAGTTGCTGCTTAACCGTTGAGAAGTACTTTTGGATATTGATAATCTTCCTTAAGATACAGAGGTAAGCAAAAGTGCTAAACTTGATTGTATACTGTTCGCCATTGTAATTATCTATCGCCTTCAAGAGGCTGATCGAACCTTCTTGCACTAAATCATCAAATTCGCCGCGCTGGTTATATTTTTTTTGGACGATATATCTGACCATTGGCAGATACTTACCAACCAGTTCTTCTTTGGCCGCTGCGTCCCGTCCCTTCCTAATCCGTTCCAGCAGTTCGAGATCTCTTTTCTGGTTTGGAGTGGTCAAACTTGTACACCCCCTACCGTTAAAGTTCAGTCCTGATCAATTTATATGGCTGGTTTGTCCTGTTTATGCACCGGCATAAAAAAAACGCCCATCCGGGCGTCAGTTCTACCGTGGTTGGACGATTAGCCTGATTGCCGTTCTTTCCTCCCCGTCAATCATGATCTCCGAAAAAGCAGGAATACAAACCAGATTAATACCATTGGGTGCCACATAGCCCCGGGCGATCGCGATCGCTTTGATGCTTTGGTTAACAGCGCCTGCTCCAACCGCTTGAAGTTCAACACTTGTGTTTTCACGGATGACCGCTGCCAAAGCCCTGGCAACTGATTTAGGATTAGAGCCAGCTGAGACTTTTAGGATCTCCAAAGAGTTAACCCTCCTATGAAAAAAATGTTCATCGGTTTATAACAGCTAGATAATCATTCCACAATTAGTCAAAAATTCCTTCTTCTTTCCAATTATTTACCAAAATTCCTCCTTACTCTGAATTTTTCGCCAAAAACTTCAGGGCTTCCTCGGCCGCTTCCTGCTCGGCCTGTTTCTTGCTTTGGCCGCTTCCTTTCCCGATGAGCCGCTGCTGATCATAAACCCCCATCGTATAAACCCGGAGGTGGTCGGGGCCCTCCATCTTGAGTAATTGATACTGGGGAGCGGAACCTTTACTTTGAAGGGCTTCCTGCAAACGGGTTTTCGGATCAAGCGGTTGTTTATACTTATTCATCAACGTCAGGTATGGTTCCCATTGCTCAAGAATAAACGCCTTCACCTTTTCCCAACCATATTCCAGGTAAATGGCAGCGATCATCGCTTCCAGCGCATCAGCCAGGATGGAACTGCGTTCCCGCCCGCCATACTTATCTTCACCATGGCCTAATAACAGATATTGACCGAGTTCGATTTTTTTGGCGATCTTCGCTAATGTTTTGGCGCTGACCAGGTAGGCCCGCCATTTTGAAAGTTCGCCCTCGGACTTGTGCGGGAAATGCTGGTAGATATATTCACTGATCACCAGGGAGAGAACGGAATCCCCTAAAAACTCCAAACGTTCGTTGGATTCCCCCCCTGTTTCGTGCGTATAGGAACGATGGGCCAGCGCCCTGGTGAGGATGGCAAGTTTATCCTGGAAGATGCCCAGCTTATTCGCTAATTCCGGTATCTTTTGTAACGGATCCCCTGTCTTCATCTTACAACCTTCTCTTCATGAACTAAGCTTTTGCGTTGTTCTTTACTGAAAAAGAGCCCAGTATGATATATATGGTCGAGGACTCTTCTTTTAGAAGAGAGCAACAAAAAAACTTAGTAAAAACCTTCTTTACCCACAACGCAGCCGGCTTAAACGTTGTAATATGCTGTTATATCGTTAAGAAGTGGTCCCCCACGGCTGGGGGACCTTCTTCCCTTATTCGTACTTGGCAAAAGCCAAAGTCGCGTTGTGGCCGCCAAAGCCGAACGAATTCGAGAGCGCGTTAGTAATCTGCTGCTCCCTCGCTTTGTTGGGAACATAATCCAAGTCGCACTCCGGATCAGGAACTTCATAGTTGATCGTCGGAGGAATAATCCCGTGCTTGAGCGCGAGTAAGCAGATGATCGCTTCCACTCCCCCGGCGGCGCCCAAAAGGTGTCCGGTCATCGACTTTGTGGAACTCACGGCCAGACGGGAGGCCTTTTCTTTAAACAGTTGTTTGATCGCTTTTGTTTCCAGCAGATCATTCTGAATGGTGGAAGTGCCGTGCGCATTAATATAATCAACCTGCTCCAGTTGCCAGCCGGCATCTTTGATCGCCATCTCCATCGCCTTCAGCGCGCCTCTTCCTTCCGGGTGAGGAGAAGTAATATGGTAAGCATCACCGGTCAGACCATAGCCGACAATCTCACCGTAAATCTCCGCGCCCCGGGCCAAAGCATGTTCAAGTTCTTCGAGGATCAAGATCCCGGCCCCTTCCCCCATCACAAAACCATCCCGCGTCGCGTCAAACGGCCGGCTCGCCTTCTCCGGCTGGTCATTCCGGGTTGACAAAGCGCCGGCCGCAATAAAGCCGGCCATCGCCAGTCCGGTAATGGTTGCTTCCGTACCACCGGTAATCATCATCTTTGCATCCCCGTACTGAATTGTCCGGAAGGACTCCCCAATCGCATGGGCGCTGGAGGCACAAGCGGTCACAGCCGTTAAATTCGGACCCTGCGCCCCTGTATAGATCGAAACTTGCCCGGAAGCCATATCCGGGATCATCATCGGGATAAAAAACGGGCTGATCCGGCGGGGACCTTTCTCAAACAGGGTCCGGGCTTGTTCTTCCAGGGTTTTAATCCCTCCGATCCCGGAACCTATCAAGACTCCTACCTCGTGGGCATTCTCCTCCGTAATTTTAAAGTTGGCATCTTGCAGCGCCTGCGCCGTGGCGGCGACGGCAAACTGGACAAAACGATCCATCCGCCGGACCTCTTTTTTCGGTAAATAAGCAACCGGGTCGAAATCTTTTACTTCGGCAGCGATTTTTGTCTCATACTCCGTAGTATCAAATGATTCGACCAGCGAAACACCAGATTTACCCTTTATAATATTTGACCAGAAAGTCTGGACGTCAAGCCCGAGGGCGGAGATAACCCCCATCCCGGTAACGACTACCCTTCTTTTCATTGGTTCACCTCGTTTTAACGAAAATCAATCAACATAGATAAAATACCCCACCAGATTATGGCGGGGAGAAAAAAGATAAGACCTATTTGTGGTAAGTCCCGAGCTTACCCGGGACTCACTGCTTACTGATTCTCTTTAATGTATCTTACCGCATCACCGACGGTAACAATCTTTTCGGCCTCCTCATCCGGAATTTCCATCTCGAATTCCTCTTCGAAAGCCATAATCAATTCCACTATATCCAAAGAATCTGCACCCAAATCATCTACAAAAGAGGCCTTTTCGGTTACCTCTTCCTCATCTACACCCAACTGATCGACCACAATCTGCTTTACTCTTTCCAGAATATTATCCAACTGCTTCACCTCCTTCCACCATTACATAGACCAGAGAAAATTGTAATTTTAGTAATTTATGTACTAAATTACTTTGCGCTGAAGGATGTAGCTACATCACCAATCCGCCATCGACATTCAGGACCTGCCCGGTGATGTAGTCGGCATCATCAGATACTAAAAAGACAACCGCTTTCGCAACATCCTCCGGCCGTCCCAAACGGACGAGCGGGATCTGCTTTTCCAACTCTTCCTTGACCTTCTCCGGTAAAACCTCGGTCATTTTCGATTGGATAAAGCCGGGAGCTACCGCATTCGCCCTGATCCCCCGGGAAGCCACTTCTTTCGCCACCGATTTGGTAAAAGCGATCACACCGGCTTTTGAAGCAGCATAATTGGCTTGACCAACATTACCTATTTCCCCAATAACCGACGCAATATTCACTATTTTGCCGCTTCTCCGTTTTATCATATATTTAAGCGCGGCTTTCGTCAAGTTAAAAGTGCCGGTTAAATTGATCGCAATCACTTTCTGCCAGTCTTCTTCAGACATACGTAATAATAGATTGTCCCGGGTAATTCCGGCATTATTCACCACGATGTCAACTTGTCCAAATTGCTTAATTGTTTCTTCCACGATGCGCTCCGCATCGGCAAACTGGGAAACATCGCCGGTCACCGCTAAGGTTTGGTAACCTTCATTCGTGAACTCGGCAGCTGTTGCCTCCACCTCGGGGAGGAGATCCGCCAGTACAACTTTCGCACCTTCGGCGGCTAAAGCCTTGGCGATCGCCCGCCCGATCCCGCGCGCCGCACCGGTAACAATTGCTACTTCCTGGGCTAACTTCATATTACTAAACCTCCTTTACTTTTGCAAGTATTTTTTTAAGTCCGCGCTTTCCCGGAAAGTGTCGACCTGAGCGGCGGGTAATATCTTCTTGACCATTCCAGAGAGGATCTTTCCACCAAGTTCAAAAAATATATTACATCCTAATGAGGCCAGTTGTTCAATGCTCTCCGTCCAGCGTACAGGGGAATAAATCTGTTTTTCCAACAATAAAGGTAATTGGTCTGAAGATAAAACCGCCTCCGCCGTTACGTTCGAGATAATCGGCACTTTCAGGGCGGCAAAGCTTGTCTTAGCCAAGTCCTGCCGGAAGTTTTCCGCAGCCGGTTTCATGAGCGGGGAATGAAAGGCGCCTTCCACTTCCAGGGGAATAACCCTCCCCTCACCCTCCGCTTTGATCCTCTCCGTTAGTTTATGCACTAACTTTTTCTCCCCGGAGATGACGATCTGCGTTGGCGTGTTGAAATTTGCGAGCACAATCGTTCCCTCGGTTTGCAACTCCTGAACCAATTTTTCCAGGCGGTCGGCCGGCAGGTTCAAAACAGCGGCCATCCCTCCCTCCACTTGCACCGCAGCCATATGTTCGGCTCTCCTCTTGACTAGGGCGAGGGCATCGGCAAACGAAAGCGCACCGGCAGCTACCAAAGCGGCGTATTCGCCGAGGCTGTGACCGGCAACCCAGGAAGGCTCGATCCCCTCGTCTTTCAGGATCCGGAAAATGAGATATTCGACCGTCAAAATCGCCGGTTGCGCAATCTGGGTCCGGGTTAATTGTTCAAGGGGGCCTTCAAAACAATACTGTCGTAACGGTAAACCGGTAACTGCTTCCGCCTCGGAAAAGACCGTTTTGGCCAAGGCGAATTCCTGGTACAAGGAAGCACCCATCCCTACATACTGGGAACCTTGACCGGGAAAGAGAAAGGCTACTTGCTCAGGCATTATCTTCCTCCTGGTTCAGTTCTTCAACCGCCGTGCGGATTTTTCCGATCATATCCTGCTTGGCCGCATTGGCCGCCGCGATAATCGCGTTTTTAAAAGCTTTGGCATCGGAACGGCCGTGACTGATCATGCTGACGCCGTTCACCCCTAAAAGCGGCGCGCCGCCGTATTCGGAATAATCAAACCGATTCTTGAGCCTCTGTAGACTTGGTTTGATGAGGAGCGCGCCCATCTTCGCAACGGCGGATCCCATAATCTCCTCTTTCATCATTTGAAAGATTGCCGACGCCATTCCTTCGGCAAACTTTAGGATAACATTGCCCGTAAAACCGTCGCAAACGACCACGTCACACCGGCCCATGGGTAAATCGATCCCTTCGGCATTCCCAATAAAATCCAGATTACTCTCTTTAAACAGCTGGTGGGTCTCCAGGACAAGTTTATTACCCTTAGTTTCTTCTTCGCCATTGCTTAATAAACCAATTTTCGGCGCCGCGATCCCGAGAACCGCTTTGGCATAGATTGAACCCATAATCCCAAATTGCAGCAGGTCACGCGGGTCATTTTCCGCATTCGCCCCGGCATCGAGGAGGACGGTCACCCCGTTCGGCGTCGGTAAGGGAATGGCAATCGCCGGTCTGGCAATGCCGCGGATCCGGCCCAGCACAAACAGGGAAGCTGTCATCGCTGCCCCCGTACTGCCGGCGGAAATGACGGCCGCCGCTTCTCCGTCTTTAACCAGAGTGTTGGCGACCACAATCGAAGAATCGCGCTTTTTCCTGACCGCCACGGCAGGCTGGTCACACATCTCAACCACTTCCCGCGCCTCTTTGATCGTGATCAAGTCACGGGGATAATCTTCCAGTTGGGACAATTCCTGGTTCAGTACTTCGCTTTTTCCTACCAGGATTGAAGCAACCTGCTTCTCCTTCGCCGCCAGAACCGCACCTAAAACCGCTGCTTTTGGCGCATGGTCCCCACCCATCGCATCAACGGCAATTCTCATAATTACACCTCCTTTGAGAATAAATATAGAATGAGTATAGCAAAGAAAAAAGAGGGAGTAAAGTTATTATATACTATTTTTCTCTTCTTTTTTTATGCCATCTCCCATTTTCCCGGCATTTTGGCTAAGAAAGAAAAAAAGGTCGTTTTAATGACCTTTTTCCTTGCTTGACGGTTTAAACTTTATGCTTCGACCGCCACAACCTTGCGTCCCCGGTAGTATCCGCAACTGGGACAAGCCCGGTGCGCCAATTTCGGCGCTTGACACTGGCTACAACGGGATAAAGCCGATGTCTTTAATTTCCAGTGGGTTCTGCGCATTCTTGTGCGTGCCCGCGAACTCTTAGTCTTTGGATTGGCCACTCCTTCCACCTCCTTCTTGCTCCTTCCAGTTGAGGAGAGCTGCCAATCTGGGGTCGAAAGCTTCCCTTTCACAGGTGCAGGTTTGGGTATTTAAATTAATCCCGCAAACCGGACACAGCCCCTTGCAATCTTCCGCGCAAAGGTTCTTCATCGGGAGCTTTAAGGTGATCGCTTCAAGTAACAACGGTGTCAGATCAAGTTCATCCCCGGTAAAAGCCACGCCCTCTTCGGGCGGATTGCGGTCACCCTCCGGATAAAAGAGGGCAAACAACTCGGTCTCCATCGGCATACGGACTTTTTCCAAACACCGGTCACAGGCCAATTCATAATTACCGGTCAAGTTGCCGCTCACTTGAAAACGCCGGTTAAGATTGGTGACCTGAAGCTCAAGCAACCAGGGGTTGATCATCTCGATTAACCGGTTACCTTCCCCAGTAAAATTAGGAATCGACAGCTTTGTCTGAATTTCCATCGTCTCCCCTGGTGCATCCTGCAAGGGGGAGATATTCACCTTAAAAAGTGATCCCAAGCGCTTTTCACCTCTGTATTATAAACGAGTAAGGGAAGAGTTGTCAATTTCAACTTCCCAATTTAAACGCGTTTTACCAAAGACAACTATTGGCCCTGACCGGGAAGGAAAATCCCTGCCACCCCGATCACACCGAGGATCACTAAAAGCAAGCGATTCGTCTGCCTTTCCTTCGCCAGCTGGGCATTGAGTTCGGCAATTGCTTTCGCCTGTTGCGTCTGGTTCTCCTCGACCGCCGTCAACCGAAAGTCAAGGGCATCAACCCGTCTTTTTTCCTCCAAGATCTGCGCGGCAATCGACCCGACCTCTTCGCGGAGTGTTTTGACGTCGATGGTCGTCAGCGTTTGATCCTCGGCCAGGATTAACTTTTCTTTCTCAATTTTGCTTAGGCGTTTCTCAAGTTCTTGATCTTTTACTGTCAGTAAGACCAACTCATTTTGAAATTCATTGGAGAGTTGGCGCAGTAACTTTAGGTCGTCACGGCTGGCCGGGGTCGTCCCTTCACCGATATTCACCAGGAGCTTTGCCACGACCATCGCCAGCGTATACCGGTCGACCGGATCGTTCCCCCGGAAGGTCCCGTCTTCGTAGAGTGCCAAGTAACCGTTATCCACAAGTTTTTTAACTGACTGGTAAGCCCAGTCCGGGACATCGGAGAACGGACGCGCCGCGCCGGCTGCCGGTCCCGCAAGCAGGAACAGGATTAAGCCCGGCACCAAGAAGTATTTTACCACCTGCCTACTTGCTAACTTTAAATGTATCAATTGTCACTCCCCCCTGCTCATTAATCTTGATTTTCAGTCCTTCAACCTCGAACGCCGGAATTAAATCCTGGTTGCTTTGGAGTTTAATATTCGCCGGCTTTAGTTCCCACTCGCCAGGCGTTGTTCCTAATTTACAATATAAAGTAGCGACCGAAGCATTTCCCGTTATAGTGGAGATCCGCGTTCCGCCAATCCCGGTGACCCTCCCGGCATGGTTGTTGATCGTCCCCGGATGCCACGTTTGCTGATCGACAAAGAAGATTCCCTTCAACACCTTATTTATCTCCATATACGCCGGATTATAATGCAAGTCAAATTCGACACCGCTCAGTAAGGGGAAATTATCCACCCTCACTTCAATGAGCAATCCTTCTCCGGTTTGTGGTTTGTCAAGCGGGACCAAGCGCAGCTTCGGCATGAGCACCGGTAAACGGACGCCCGCAATATACATCACCGGTTTCGTCGTGTTCGATTCAAACTGAATCCCTAGATAAGAACGTTTTCCGATCCCTTCCGGCCGCAGATACCAGGTCAACTCATATTCTTCTCCCGGCATTAAATTACCGATGTACCGCCGGAGGATCTCTTTCGGCGCCGGTTCCATTCCTTCACCGGGCTGCAAAGTACCTACAACCCCATAGGCTTCCGATTCGCCTGTATTTTTAATGATTGCCGTCACGGGATAAGGATACGGTGTCACCTGTTCATTCACGACCTTTAAGGTGGCCGGGGGTTTGACGGTCAACGTCAATTTGGGCGGTCCGATCACCGTGACGCTCCGCTCCACCCGGTTCTCCGGAATATTAATCGCCGAAGCGACAACTGCAAAGGGCATCAGTTTGCCGAAGGTTCCGGTCGGCTTGACCTCCCAGTGAAGTTGGGTCATCTCGCCCGGTTCCAACCGCCCGATATAAATTTCCAGCGGTCTTTTCCCGGCGAGGGCCAGTCCGGTCGGGGGGAGAATAAGCCGGGCCCTGGTACTCATCGCCGGACCCGCCCCGGTATTCTGAATGTAGGCCACAATCGAAAAAGTACGCTCACTTTCGTCCCATAAAACCTCCGCCGGGGAGCTAACCCCCAACTGCAGTTGACCGGGGACAACTGTTACCCCGCCCAATCCATAATACATCACATAAGTAGCGCTCCCGGCCGCCGGGACGGTTACCGGAAGCCACATATAAACCGCCGCGCTATCCAGTTCGAACTCGCCGGCCCGGGTAAAATCACGCTCCGGCACCAGGGGGACCTCCCAATGGGAGTCGGCCACACTCCCCCAGTTTGTAAAGTAGAGAAAATCAGGCGGAGTTGCTTCCCGCCCCTTCAGGGTTCCCTGGGCAATCACTTTGGGTGCGGTCAGGGTATCAAACGCCTGCCAAAACTCGGGGAGCTGACTTTGCTCGCGGACCGCGTCGGTTTGGATCGCCGTTTCCCCGATCCGGAAGGGCGCACCGTCATTTTCACCAAGCATCGTATCGATCACAACCCGCAGCCCGATCTCATGCGCCACAGCATCCCGGTTGAAGATCGAATATTTAATCTTCGCCGTATCCGGGTAACCGGTCGTCGTACTTTCGACAATCGTGATCTCTTGGGTAACCTCAACAGGACCATAGCTGCAGGTCATCGTAATACTCTTTCGTTCTGGATTCCAAGCCGGCGGGCTGACAATCGTCCCGTATTCGCCCGTCCCCCCGGAGCGTTTCTTCGTCGGTCCGCCAAATATGTAATTCTTCCCGTCAATCCGTACGGTGGTGAAAGAAGTCCAAGGCCGTTCGAAGCCATAGATTAATGCCTGTTCTTCGTCGCCGATCCGCAATGGATCGCCCTGGGTCACCTTCACCCCGAAGCGGCCGGTTGCATCAAACGAATTATTAACAGCAACCGCAATATATTCATTCTCGAGAATCAGTCGATCACGATCGGTTGTATTTACAATGAAATCCATCCCTGGCTGTTGTTCCTGAGGAACTGCACCCGTTTGCGGTTCAACAACCTTCACTCCAGGAAGCTGAGCCTTGAGTCCGGGAGTCATCAGAAAAAGGGTCAGGACCAGCAGGATAAGAATACTGCTTTTACTGGGCTTTGGTTTCATTAATAACTCCTCCTTCCGCAGGTGAAAGGTAGACGGCCTCCCC
>JAKOVI010000047.1 GCA_029782135.1 Bacillota bacterium | reverse complement strand
TTAAAATACCTTCTTCCTTTCCCGTCCAGGGAAAGTACAAGATGTTCCCCCGAAAAATGGGAAATCCCTCTAAACTTTGAGAAAAAACGGCCGATATCTTCTAATAGAGAGTAAGCTTGCGGGGATTTCGGTAAAGCGGGTTTCCCCCGGGGGAGTGATTAATTTGTTTGACACCAAAACCATCGCTGATCTGACCAAATCTTTGAATTGGGCGGCCGAACGGCAGAAGATTTTAGCCCATAACCTCGCCAATGCCGATACTCCTAATTACAAAAGAAGGGATTTGGCCTTCCCGCAAGAGTTAAAGGAAAGCATGAAGAGGTTACCGTTAACCAGGACGCACCCCCGTCATCTAACCGGACAGGAAAGGCAGGGCGGCATCACCCAGCCGGAATGGGGGATGGTGCGGGTCGATCGCAATAATGTGGATAAAGAGGTTGAAATGGTCAAATCGACCCAGAATGTCTTATATTATCAGGGGCTGAGCCAACAACTGAACGGCCAGTTCAAACGGTTGCGAACGGTAATTCAAGGGAGGTCCTGATTATGAAGCTTTTTCAAGCGATGGATGTTAATGCTTCGGCTCTCGGCGCCCAACGTTTACGTTTAGATATTATTGCTTCGAATATCGCCAATGCGAATACAACCCGGACTCCGGAAGGTGGTCCTTACCGGCGGAAAGTGCCCGTTTTCGCTGAAGATTTGGAGCGGGCGAGCGGAGGATTAAGGCTGAACGGGGTGCGGGTCCTGGCGATTACCGAGGACCAGTCACCTTTCCGTCCGGTTTACGATCCGTCGCATCCTGACGCGAACGCCGAAGGGTATGTTTATTACCCCAACGTCAACATCGTTAATGAGATGGTTAATCTGATGGAAGCCGGGAGGGCATATGAAGCCAATGTCACGGCTTTTAACGCGGCAAAAGAAATGTATAAAGCAGCCTTGATGATTGGTAAGTAATTGCCTGTTACAGAGAAAGGTTTAAGTAATGGTAGCAACTGACTTGCGACAAAGACCGAACCCACGGAGGGAATAACCAGGTGTATGAGAAAGCCAAAGGATTGGCCTTTTTCATGCCTGTTTTCTGATCCGGTGGGTATTTGTTTTTTCGAAGAATATGCGGGCAGGGGGGTGTGCTGATTGCGAATTGATCTAACGATGCCGGTAAGGCCAACCCTGGTTAACCAGCAAGGGCAGGCGGGAAAGGAAACAGCCGCCAAGTTTGCCGAAGTGCTCCAAGGATACCTGGATGAGGTTAACAAATTACAGATCCACTCCGAACAGCTTGATCAACAGTTAGCTGCCGGTACGCTGGAAAACATCCACGAGGCGACGGTGGCGGCGGAGAAAGCTGCCCTCGCGATTGAACTGACTGTCCAAATCAGGAACAAGGTGATCGAGGCGTATCAAGAAATCATGCGGATGCCGATTTAACGATAGGGAGACTAGAGAGCAATAATGGGTGAATTGATTCAACAAGTACGCCAAATCTGGGAAAAGATGGATAACAAGAAGCGCCTGCTCTTTGGAGCCGGGATGCTATGCTTGTTAATCTTCTTTATTGTGATTATCCAACTCAGCAAGCCAAAGTACGAATTGTTATACGGCAACCTGCAACAAACCGAGCAGGATGAGATCATCGGCACCCTCAAGGAGATGAATGTTCCCTACCGGAAAGAATACTCCGCGCTTTATGTTCCGAATGCGTCCGAAGTGCGGGCGGAGCTGATGAAAGCCGGGATCCCGAAAGGCGGGATCATTGGGTGGGAGATCTTCGACCGGACCAGTTTGGGCGTGACGAATTTTCAAAACACCGTCAATTACCAACGCGCGCTCCAGGATGAGATCCGGCGCACTCTCCGCCAGATTGAAGGGGTGGTTGATG
This sequence comes from Bacillota bacterium, assembly GCA_029782135.1. Taxonomy (GTDB): domain Bacteria; phylum Bacillota; class UBA4882; order UBA10575; family UBA10575; genus JAAYGU01. The sequence continues at coordinate 32,650 of JAKOVI010000047.1, read as the reverse complement.
CGTCGGTGATCATTACCATCCCAGACCAGGAACCGGTCTTTGCGGATGAGAAGCAAAGCCCGACCGCCTCGATTACCCTCCATTTGACCCGGCCGAATATCCTGACGAAGAGCCAGGTGAATGCGATCGTTAATTTTGTGGCCGGGTGCGTGATCGGGATGCGGCCGGAGAACGTCACAATTATCGACAATTACGCCAATGAGTTGACGATCGAGACCCAGAAAACTCAGGGTTTAACCGGTTCCATGGTTGAACAGCAATTGTTGTTCAAAAAGAATCTTGAGCAGGGGTATAAGCGGAATATCGAAGCGATGCTCGGCCGGGTTTTTGGTCTCCATAATGTGATCGCGACCGTTAACGTTAACCTTAACTTTGATTATCAGGAGATCCGGAAAGAGCTCTACGGTGACCGCGGGGTGCCCCGGAGCGAACAAGAGATTTTTGAGACTTATACCGGGACCGGCGTTCCGTATGGGATTCCGGGGACCGATTCCAATATTACCCAGTACCGGATTGCCGAGTTTGGCCAAGGGGGAAACTATGAGCGTTCGGAGCGGGTTGTGAATACGGAAATTGACCGGGTGGAGGAGCATCATTTAAAGCAGAGCCCGACGATTGAGCGCATTACGGTCAGTGTCGTGATTGGCCAAAGCCTGTCGCCCAGTGAGATCCGGCAGATTGAGGATAGTGTTGCGGCTACCGTCGGGACGGTGGCGGAGCGGGGCGACCGGATCGCGATTCTGAGCCGTGAATTCGCGCCTGAGCCAGGGCCGGCGGTTGAAGAGGTGGCTGTGGCTTGGCATACGCTGCTTCTACCTGGACTTTTTGTCTTACTTTCGCTCGTAATGGTGCTATTATTCGTCAGAAGGAGAAGGGCACAACAAGCGGCACAGGTGGATGTCTTGGTAGATGATACCATCCAAGAAACGGCGGCCGGTGAGGAGATGAGCCCCGAAGAACAAAGACGGCGTGAACGTCAAGAATTCATCGAAAAAATGGCCAAAGAAGATCCGCAGAATATGGTCGCCTTATTAAGGACATGGATGACAGAGGATTAGGTTAGGGGTGGGTTTTTTGACAAGCACTGAATTAACGGGCAAGCAAAAAGCAGCGATTATTTTAATCTCCCTTGGTTCCGAACTGTCGGCGAAGATCCTGAAAAACTTCCGGGAAGATGAGATTGAAGATCTCACCCTGGAGATTGCGAATATCCGCCGGATTGACCCGAAGGTTAAAGAGGAAGTACTGAACGAGTTTTACGAGCTTTGTCTGGCCCAGAACTACATCGCCATGGGTGGAATCGATTATGCCAAAGAAATGCTGGAAAAAGCTCTGGGGCCAACCAAAGCACAGGATATCTTGACCAAACTCACCTCTTCCTTACAAGTAAGGCCGTTCGACTTTGCCCGGAAAACCGACCCGAGCCAGCTTCTCAATTTTATCCAAAACGAACACCCGCAGACGATCGCCTTGGTCTTATCATTTCTCAATCCCGACCAGGCGGGGATGGTCTTATCGGCGTTGCCCCCGGTTCAACAAGTGGAAGTGGCAAGGCGCATTGCCACCATGGACCGGGCAACACCGGAAGTTTTGCGGGAAGTAGAGAATGTCTTGGAAAAAAGATTATCTTCATTTGTGATGCAAGATTACACGGCTGCCGGCGGAATTGATACGGCAGTGGCGATCTTAAACCGGGTGGACCGTGGTACGGAGAAAACGATTATGGAAGCCCTTGAAGAAGACAATCCGGAACTGGCGGAAGAGATCAAAAAAACGGATGTTTGTCTTCGAGGATATTGTTACGCTGGATGACCGTTCAATCCAACGCGTGTTGAAGGAAGTCGATATGCGTGATCTGGCGTTGGCCCTCAAGACAGCCAGCGAAGAAGTGACCAACCGGATCTTCAAGAATATTTCCAGCCGGGCACGGGAGATGATCAAGGAAGATATGAGCCTGATGGGGCCGGTCCGTCTCCGGGATGTCGAAGATGCGCAACAGAAGATTGTCAACAACATCAGGCAGCTTGAAGAGAGTGGCGAGATTGTAATTGCCCGCGGCGGAGAGGATGAGATCATTGTCTGAAACGAGAATTATCAAATCCCCACAGGTCAAAAACGAAGCTTGTATTTTGGCCGTTCCGGATACGGAATCATTATTTGCTTTAGCGCAAGTTGCCGCTGCCGGCGGAGATGAAGAGACCGACGAGCGGCAACTTTCTTCTGAATTGCCGGTGGAAACGGAAGCAGAAGCGGAAGAGGATGTGCCCGGTGAGGTGAGCGCGCCGGATTTGGAAGCGGAATCAGCGGAAGCCTTGCCTGACCCACAGGAAGTGGCCGCCGGGCTGCTGGCGCAGGCCAGGGAGGAAGCGGAGCAGATCATTGCGGCGGCACGGCAGGAAGCGGAACAGTTAATGGCGGCGGTGCAGCAAGAGTGCGAAAAACTGAAAACCGGGGCGGAAGCAGAGTTTGCCGCCCAGCAGCGCGCGGGCTATGAAGCCGGGTATCAGGAAGGGCTGGTCGCCGGGCAAGAAGCGGCGCAAAAGGAATGGGAAGAGCGACTGGCGACCGCGGAAGAGACCTTAAACAAGGCGCAACAGGAAAGGACCGCCCTGTTAAAGCAGGCAGAAGAGGAACGCCGGGCACGAATCCTTAGTTCGGAACAGGAAATCCTCAAGTTAGCCTGTGAAATTGCCGAAAGAATTATTGCGACCGAGTTAAAACAAAACCCGGCTCAGTGGTTGCCGATGATCAATGAAGCGGTGAAGAGAGTAGCCGGCGCGACGGAGTTGACCATCCGTGTCGCCCAGGAAGATGAAGCTTTTATGATCGAACACCTCAAAGAGATCCGGAGCCAGCTCTCTGAGTCCCCACCGATCAGGCTGGTCTCCGATTCCAATTTAAAACCGGGAGACTTACTGATCCAGAGTAATTTGGGGCAGGTTGATGCCCGGATCAGCGGGCAGATTGCCCGGATCTTCCAAGCATTGAAAGAAGAAGGTAGGAACGGATGAGTGAACCGTTGGCAAAAGAGCCGGTCCCCTTTCGTGCCGAGCGGTATCAGCAGACATTAAAACGCTTCGACCCGCTTCAACGGTTAGGCCAGGTTGAGAAGGTAGTTGGCCTTACGCTCGAAGCCGTCGGACCACCCACCTTTGTGGGGGAGACTTGCCTGCTCGAGACACTCTCCGGCGAAAAAGTATTGGGAGAAGTCGTTGGTTTCCGGGAAGGAAAGGTTCTGTTATTTCCCCTGGGGGACATGGAGGGGATTGGCCCCGGTTCCAAGGTCATTGCCTTGGGGGAAACACTGAAGGTCCCGGTGGGACCGGGCTTATTGGGGAGGGTCCTCGACGGTTTAGGCCGGCCAATCGACGGGGCTGGACCTTTAATCAAAGAAAAAACCTATCCGTTGATGGCCTCGGCGCCCCCGCCGATGGCTAGAACTAGGATTAACACGCCTTTAGCTTTAGGGGTTAAAGCAATCGATGCCTTTTTAACCTGCGGGAAAGGGCAGCGCCTCGGAATTTTTGCCGGGAGCGGCGTCGGAAAAAGCACCCTCCTCGGGATGATTGCCCGTAATTCCTCCGCCGATGTGAATGTGATTGGGTTAATCGGCGAGCGGGGGCGGGAAGTAAAAGATTTTCTGGAGAAGGATTTGGGACCGGAGGGTTTAGCACGTTCAGTGGTGGTGGTCGCCACTTCCGACCAGCCGGCACTGGTAAGAATTAAAGGGGCATACACGGCGACGGCGATTGCCGAGTACTTCCGGGATACCGGCGCCGATGTCATGTTGATGATGGACTCCGTAACCAGGTTTGCCTTAGCCCAGCGTGAAGTGGGCTTGGCGGCAGGTGAACCGCCGGCGACACGGGGATATACCCCGTCGGTTTTTACACTTATCCCTAAATTACTTGAGCGATCCGGGACGGGCGAACGGGGTAGCATCACCGCTTTATATACAGTCTTGGTTGAAGGTGACGATATGAATGAACCGGTGGCCGATACGGTCCGGGGAACGCTCGACGGGCATATCGTCCTCTCCCGGAGTTTGGCCCATGAGAACCATTACCCGGCGATTGATATTTTAGCCAGTGTGAGCCGGTTAATGACTGAGTTAGCTTCACCCGAACATTTGGCCGCGGCTGCTTTCCTCCGCGAAAACCTTGCTGTTTACAGGGCAAATGAAGATCTGATTAATATCGGCGCTTATGTTACGGGGAGTAACCCGCGGGTTGACCTCGCAATCAAAATGTATCCGGCCCTGACAAAGTTTTTACGCCAGGAGATTTATGAGAGCGTTTCCTTCGAGCAAACAGTGGAGGAACTGCTGAGATTAAAGGCGGAGGGAGAAGAAAGTGCGGTTTAGATTTCAAGCCATCTTGAATCTCAGAAAACACCATGAAGACTACTGCCGGACCCGCTTGTTCCAGGAAGAGACAAAGCTCATGAAGATTGAAAAAGAATTAACAGCCTGGGAGCAAGCCAAAGAAGCACAGCAACAAACAGTGGCTGCGCTCTCGGTGGGGCGGATCGATCCCCGGCTCCTGGCGCTTGGCAGTGAAAAGATCAGCTACCTCCGGCAGAAGAAAGAAGAGACAGAAGAAAGAAAAACCGCTCAAAGCGAGCAGGTTGCCCTGGCGAGAGCAGATGTGATTGAAGCCAGAAAAGCACGAAAGACATTGGAAAAATTGAAAGAACGGTTTGTGGCCAACGAAAAACAGAAAATGATGCTTGCCGAGCAGAAAAGGCTTGATGAAGTCGCCGTCAACCTTTTCTCACATGATGAGAGGTGAAATTGATGTTTCGATATATTGCCGGACTCTTAACCGCTTTCCTGTTTATCGGTTCGGTTTGCGGCTTTTTATATATCCTTGACCAGTACAATTACGTTGATTTGAAACCTTCGGTCTTGTTCGCCCTTTCCACCATTCCCGGCTGGGAAGAAGTCTATGAATGCTACGAGTTGGGCTCGGAAAAACGCGAATTGCTGATCGACCAGGAACAGGTCCTCACTGCAAGGGAAAAGGAGTTGGAAGCCCGTAAACAGGCCCTTGCCGAGCAGGAGCTTGCGCTCCAGGAACAAGAATACTTGCTGGAAAGGGAGCGGGAAAGGATCTTAACCGAACTCGCCCGGTTGGAAAGGAATCAAACCCAATCCGCCAGTACCATAAATCCAACGGACAAACATGCCGCGGCAGCCCGCCTGTTGGAATCGATGAATGCCATCCGTGCCGGCGAGAACCTGTTGACCATGCCCTTTGATATGGGAGTTTCGGTCTTATCGCTGATTGAACCGCGCCGGGCGGCGAAGATTTTAGAGAGCTTGCCGCCGGAGGAGAGCTCGCGCTATCTTGAAGCAATGACCAAAAAATAAACATAAAGCAAAACACTTATGAAAGGAGGTGAAAAAGTGGCAGTTGAGTTTAACCTGCTAAATCTGCAGGCACAACCGGAGATACCGCGAAAAGTGTCGTCTGAGGCTAAAAAAAGCGCCTTCGAACGTTCAGAACTAAAATCACGCGAAGATTTCTCCCGGTTGCTGCGGGAGTTGAGGGAAAAAGCAAGCGCCAAAGAGAAATCCCCCCGTGAGCAGGAAGAATCCATGCTCGCCGGAGTCCTGATGGCCTTTCCTTCCCTCCCGGAAGAAGCAGTTATGAGCGTTGAAGAAGGGGACGGGGCCGGTGCCGATACCCTCACGGTTGAAAGTGGTCAACCAGTGCTTGCCGCCACGCCTGGTGCATTCCTCCAACTGGACAATGCAGCGAATTTATCCGCGGAAGGGTTCGAAGAAACAAGCGCTGTCTTCTTGGCGAGTACCGGGAATGATACTTTGAAAACAGCCCCGGAGGCGAATGTTGTACCTAACGTAAATGGCGCTATCCAGACGGCCGGCTTTCCCGGCATAACAGCTCAGGCGGAAGATGTTTTCACCACGGGGGAAACAGGTACTTGGCCACCGGAAGATGTTTTCACCACGGGGGAAACAGGTACTTGGCCACCGGAAGAGAGGACCGCGAGCAAAGAGCTTCCTGAGGAGAAGATCGGGTTGTTTACAGCAATCACGAGCAACAGCATTGAGGAATTCCCGCTTAAAGAGCTTCCTGAGGAGAAGATCGGGTTGTTTACAGAGTGGACTGCCGGTTCAGCCATTGAAGGGGAAGCGACACCAACCGGGGTTTTTGACCTTAACGTTGCCGATGAAGGAATTAGCGAACAACCGTCGCTCATGCAGAAAGAGATGAGCGAGGCGATCCCTCAGCAGGAAACATCTACCCGCCCGGTCAAGAATTCTGCAGTCCTGGAGATTGATCTGGCCCAATCCGGGCTGAAGGAAGAAACGGCCGGTTCGCCCCCGGAACAGGAGAGTGTCGATTTATTGATGGCTGGTGATACCCCGCCGGCAACTGTCAAGCGGCGGGCGAATGAGGATGCTTTTCTAAACCATGTGTTTGAAGCGGCGATCCGCGAGACGGGGGTGACGGCGGAGACAGACGGACGCCTGGCTGCACTGGATGAAAAAGTGCCGTCCGCGCTGCCGAAGGAAGAAGTGATTGGTCAGATCCTCAACGGGGCGAAGCTGATGGTTAAAGACCAGGTCGCCAAGATCGAATTGCAGTTGCACCCGGCCGAACTCGGAAAGTTAGAACTGTCTCTGGTTGTGGAGCGCGATTTAGTCACCGCGCGCTTTGTCGCAGAGACACAGGGTGTCCAGTCGTTAATCGAGGCCAATCTATTCCAACTGCGTTCCGCTTTGCAAGAAGCGGGATTAACGGTTGATCTGCTGCAAGTCGATGTACAGACCGGCAATGAACCGCAGTTGCAGGAACACTCTTTCACAGCGGACCAACACTCGAGACCAAGGACTCCGGCCCAAAACGGAACAGATGAGTGGTTGGCTGCCGAGGAATCGTACTTTGTGGAAGATTCCTGGCATGGACTGGTTAATCTACGGGTGTAAAGGAGGTGAGAAGGATGATTAATGCGATTGGGGGGAGCACGACGTCCGGTACCCAGACGGTCACGAAGACGGGAAACACTTTAGGCCAGGATGCCTTTTTGCACCTCTTGGTGACCGAGTTAAAATACCAGGATCCGCTTGATCCCCTGAAGGACCGGGATTTCATCGCGCAAATGGCCCAGTTCTCCACGTTGGAGCAGATCCAAAAGCTGAGCAAGGTCGGGGAATTACAGCAAGTGACGAGCATGCTGAGCCGGCCGGTGATTGCGGAAGTGCACTCGAACGGCATGATGGAGATGGTCTACGGACGGGTGACCGGGATCAGAACATTCAACGGGCGCAACCTTTTGATGCTGGATAGCGGCCGGGAGATCGATGCCCAGACGGTTGTTTCCGTGATGGATGAGCAAGGCCTCGAGCAGTATCTCAAGTCCATAGAGGGTAGACGTGCTTATGTCCGGGTCTATAATGAAATTGGCGAGGTGATTGATCTCCACGAGATTTTCGTCACTGGATACCGGATACAAGACGGTAAACCTTATCTGCTCTTTAAGGATGGAACAGAGGAAAAAGCGATCCCCCTGACAGAAGTATGGGGAATTGCTTGGGGGGGTTAAGCATGACGGAACGGATCTTTCCACCAATTCCGCCGGTTTCGCCGGTTGAGAAAGTTCACCCACCGGTTACCAAGCAGCGGGCGGCGGTACCCCAGACGAAAGCAACGGCCAATTTCCAAGAGATTCTCAACGAAAAGCTGGCGGAAGAACTGAAAATTTCCGCCCATGCGCAAAAGAGGATGGCCGAACGGGGTATTAACCTGTCGCCAAAGGAAATCGAGGGGATCAAGGAAGCGGTGGCGAAAGCGCAAACCAAAGGATGCCGGGATTCGCTGGTGGTTTTAGACCGGGTGGCGCTGGTGGTAAGCGTGGAAAACAAAACAGTGATTACGGCGGTGGATGCCGCGAGGTTAAAGGATAATGTCTTTACCAATATCGATAGCGCGGTTTTTGTCCGGAATGTTTAAGCCGGACCTCCTTGAGGAAGCTGTCGGCCTTCCAACCGATTGCGGAAGGCCAGGACAAAACCGCAGCGAGAAGAGTCGACCATGGTCGACCATAAAAAAGGAGGTTGCATAAAAATGATGCGTTCAATGTTTGCTGGAGTCTCCGGACTCCGTAACCATCAGACACGGATGGATGTGATCGGTAATAACATCGCGAATGTGAATACGGTCGGTTATAAAACCAGCCGGGTTACCTTTCAGGATGCCCTCTACCAGACTTTAAGGGGAGCGACCGCGCCCCAGGGGAACCGGGGCGGGATGAATCCGCAACAGGTCGGCTTAGGGGTCACCCTCTCCAGCATCGATGTGATCCATACCCCGGGTAACTTGCAGACGACCGGGGTCAGTACGGATCTGGCGATTCAGGGGAACGGCTTCTTTGTCTTCGCGGATGGAAACCAACAGTATTTCTCGCGGGCCGGAAACCTGACGATGGATACTTCCGGACGCTTGGTGGCGAGTAACGGCCTGCAGATCCAGGGCTGGGAAGTTCTTAGCGACGGCTCCCTGAGCGGGCAACTTAAAGGGATTACCTTGCCGATCAATACCACAATCGCCCCGAAGGCGACCACGGAGATCAGATATACCGCCAATTTTGACGCCGGACTGACGAGAAGTTTGATCTATGAGCCGATCATCGTTGGCACGCCTGGTAATTCGGTGGAATTGTCGGTTACTCTAACGCCCGGTACTGCCACTAACCAATGGAATATTGAGATAGAAACAGATACTGGCGCAGTTGTATATACCGGTACCATTACCTTGGATCATACGGGAAAAGTCGATGCCATTACTAACCCAGGTGGGACATTTACAGTAACCTTGTCTGACGGTACGGATATAGACTTTGATATACCAAACGTAGGGGATAAGCCAAACTTTATCTGCTCGAGCGCCACGGAGACTTATACGCTGGCCGGCAAATTCACTGCGTTTACCTCCAGTACCGAAGTCTTCGATTCGCGGGGGACCGCGCATATCCTGACGACGACCTTTACCAAGATTGATGATCATACCTGGCACTGGATAACGACTAGCGATAGCGGCCTTGTGCTTTCCAATAACAGCGGCACTTTATCATTCGATGTGCATGGGAACTTGGTCAATTCAAGCGGCGGTCCGATCACCTTTACTCCACCCGGAGCCGATAGTATGAGCATTACCCCGGTCTTCTCCAGCATTACCCATTACGACGGGGAAACCTCGATTGTCTGGGCGCAAAACGGATACGAGATGGGCTACCTGGACAGCTTTAAGATCGACAGCGCCGGGAAGATTATCGGGGTCTTTACGAATGGTTTAACGAAGGATATCGCGCAGATCGCGATTGCCACCTTTAACAACCCTGCCGGTCTGGAGAAAGTCGGCGAAACGATGTTTGTGAAGTCCAATAACTCCGGGGAACCGGCCTTCCATACTTCGGGAGTGGGCGGCAGCGGCCGCGTGACACCTGGGGCGCTGGAGATGTCCAATGTCGATCTCTCCCAGGAATTTACCGATATGATCATTACCCAGCGCGGATTCCAGGCGAACTCCAGGATTATTACGACTTCCGACGAGATGCTGCAAGAACTGGTTAACCTTAAACGATAATCAGAAGCGGGGTGTGAAGAGTAGTTGACTCTTGACACCCCTTCCTTCCGAATGAAGGGTGGAAGAGCATGATTAAAGTGACACGACTCAATGGTAAGGAATTTTGGCTTAATCCTCACTTAATTGAGTTTATGGAGGAGACCCCGGATACCGTGGTTTCCTTGGTTAATGGTAAGAAAGTGGTCATTAAGGAACCGGTCGAAGAGGTAGTAACGGAGATTATCACTTACCGTCGCCGGTTGGGTGAGGGTGGTCAGGAATGGGTTTCAACAGAGGGACGAGGTGAGCAGTAATGGATCTAGCAACAATAATCGGGCTGGCCGGTGGCACTCTTTTGCTGCTGATCGGTTCTTCCGGGGGAAGCCTCAGTGCGTTATTGGGTTTTTTCGATATTAGTTCGATCTTTATCACGTTCGGGGGATCATTGGCGGCGATGCTGATCAATTTCCCGCTCGATCGGTTTATGCGAGGCTTGAAGAGCGTACGCTGGGCTTTATTTGCCCATACCTATGCGCCGGAGGAGATCATTAACACACTGGTGCGTTATTCAGAGAAAGCGAGACGGGAAGGGCTTTTGGCTTTGGAAGAGGAGATTGAGTCCTCTTCGGACGGATTCTTAAAGAAAGGAATCCAGTTGGTGGTGGACGGGACCGATCCGGAGTTGGTGAAGAACATCTTAGAGATCGAAATTGGTTTCATGGAAGAGCGCCATAATGAGAACAAAGCTTTCTGGGAGGCTTGGGGTGGACTCGCACCGTCTTTCGGTCTGATCGGAACAGTGATCGGGTTAATTAAAATGCTGGGAAGATTAGATGATCCCAGTTCTATTGGACCGGCGATGGCGGTCGCTCTTCTGACTACCCTGTACGGCGCCGTAATGGGCTATATGGTTTTTAACCCGATTGGAGCCAAATTGGGGATTAGAACCGCGGAGGAGGTTATGATCCGGCAGGTCATGATCGAAGGAATCCTCTCCGTCCAAGCCGGTGAGAACCCAAGAATCGTTGAAGAAAAACTAAAATCTTTCCTCCCGCCGGCGAAACGGGTTCATGTCCGGAGAGAACGGCCAGAGGGAGTGTCGGTTAATGTATAAGAAAAAGCCGAAAGAGCGACCAACTGGCGCCCCGGCTTGGATGACCACCTACTCGGATCTTGTAACCCAATTATTATGCTTCTTTGTGATGATGTTTGCGTTGTCGACGATTAGCGAAACGAAATACCAACAGATTGCTACCTCTTTAAAGTTAGCGTTGCGTGGTTCGCCCAGTGTGTTGCTTGGCGGGGATCATATTTTCGGGGAAGAGTTACCCTTTGATCCTACCACCCACGTCAGCGGCGAGTTCTATGATGTATACGAAGAAATCTTAGAAAAGCTGGAGGAAGAAGGGGTAGGCGCCGCGGTGGAGATTTACGCGGAAGAGCGGGGATTGATTATCAGTTTTAAAGAGAAGATTTTCTTTAAAATCGGTTCGGCGGAGCTCCTTCCGGAAGCCCGGAATATCCTGCGAAAAGTTGGAGAGGTTCTGGCGGCCGACGATCATGAGATCCGGGTTGAAGGACATACCTGCGATCTACCAATTCGTACCGCAGCTTTCCCGACCAACTGGGAACTGTCAACTGCCCGTGCGACGAATGTCACCCGTTTTCTCATTGATGACGTCGGAATTGTGCCGGAACGGTTGGGCGCGGCAGGCTATGCCGAGTTCCGGCCGATAGCTCCTAATACCTCGGAGGAAAACCGGGCGCGGAACCGGAGGGTTGATATCCTTCTTCTTTCCAGTAATAAGTTATAGGTGGGATTAAAAATGGCGGAAAGAACAAATAATCTCAATCAAATTTTTATTACGATCACGGTTTGCCTGTTGGTCTTTTTTGCGGCGGTCTTTGGAGCCACCATGTTTTTCCTCTATAAAATTATGCCCGTCAAGCAGGAATACGTCAAAGTGACCGCCGGTAATGAGATCAAATTCCTGATGCCGTTGGGCGAAGAGGTCCTGGTCAACCTGGCTGACAATGGTAAGTCAAAGTACATAAAGCTTAATCTCACTTTTGTGCTTGACTCGGAAAAAACACAAGAGGAGCTAATTAAGCGAAAAGCCCAGGTCCGGGATATTATTATCCGGATCTGCCGGGCGAAAAATTCTGAAGAATTAAGGGAAAAAGAAGGAAATGAGCTACTCCGTAACGAAATAATTACTGCTATAAACGCAATTTTGCCTTTTGGCAAAGTGATTGATCTTTTCTTTACCGACTTTATCATCACGTGACGGGGGTGGCAGTATGGCCGAGATTTTAACCCAAAGTGAAATAGACGCGCTATTAGAGGCGCTACAGAGCGGGGCCATCGATGCCGAATCGGTAAAGACAGAAGAGAAATCAAAAAAAATTCGCCCATATGATTTCCGGCGACCCAGTAAATTTGCGAAAGAACAAATCCGGACGATCGTGATGATCCATGAAAACTTTTCCCGATTAATCTCCTCTTCCCTGGCGGCATATTTGCGTTCGATGATCCAATCCGAGGTGGCCTCGGTGGATCAATTGACTTATGAAGAATTTACGAAATCCTTGCAAAACCCAACAGTGATTAATATCTTGGGTTTAGAACCACTGGAAGGCAGTATGGTGCTGGAATTTGCGCCAAATTTAGCTTTTTCGATCATCGACCGCTTGTTGGGGGGGTCCGGCGTCTATAACGGGTATATCCGTGAGCTTACCGAAATTGAACAGATGGTGACCAAACGGGTGGCGATGCGGATTGCCAACAGTATTAAGGAAGCATGGAGTAATGTCGTGGCGGTGGAACCGGTTTATCAGGGAATAGAGACCAATCCGCTGTTTACGCAGGTTATTCCACCCACCGAAATGGTTATTTTGGTCACGCTTAATCTCAAAGTCGGTGAAGCCAGCGGTTTGATGAACCTTTGTTATCCTTTTGCTTTACTGGAACCGGTCCTGGACCGACTGAGTTCACATATCTGGTTTTCCAGTACGAAGAAGAAGATTTCCCCCGAAAATATTCAATCCATCAAAACCCGTTTAAGCGAAGCGATGGTTCCTATCGAAGTTGAGTTGGGGAGAACGACGATTTCGGTTGGGGAAATGTTATCCTTGGCTGTTAATGATGTGATTAAACTGGACCAATCAATCAAAGATCCTTTAGTGGTTAAAGTTGGTAACGAAAAAAAGTACTATGGTTTTGCAGGTATCTCCAATAACAAGCTGGCAATTCAACTCTACGGGACGAAGTTAAAAGGTGGTGAAAAAAATGGGAAATGATATGCTCTCCCAGGAAGAAATTAATGCGCTCTTGAACAATGAAATATTTGAACTACCTCCGCTGGAACGCGATGCCCTTGGTGAGATCGGAAATATCGCTTTTGGTTCTGGCGCCACCGCTCTTTCCCTTCTTCTAAGCCGGCGGGTTGAACTTGACACCCCCACGGTGGAAATGGCACAGATGAAGAAGTTGATTGAAGAATATCCCATCCCGTTTTTAGCGTCGGAAGTTGATTATATCAAAGGGTTAAAAGGAACCAACCTCTTGATGATCAAAATGCATGACGCTGTGGTGATTGCCGATCTGATGATGGGTGGAGACGGAACGCAACCGAAGAAGGAATTAAATGAGATGGATGTCAGCGCGGTGGGGGAAGCGTTAAACCAAATGATTGGGAAAGCCTCCACCTCGATGTCGTCTCTTTTTGAGCGCCGGGTTGAAATCGCGCCTCCCCGGACAACCGTCACCTCACTGGAGAACATCGACGAAATTAGCGCCCAGTATAGCGAGATGCAACCGGTGGTCGTGATTTATTTCCGCCTGCGGATCGAGGAGCTGGTTGACAGTAAAATCATGTTGATCATCCCCTATGAATTTGCCCGGGAAATGGCCCAGACTTTGATTCAGAAAAATACACAACCCAAGCCAACTGAGCGTGTGAGGGAACAACCCGCGATGAAGACGGAAAAAAGGCAAACCGGAGGAGAGAAGATGGATACACCCAGCCCGAATGTACGTCCGGTTCAGTTTGAGGTCTTGAATCCCGTTGCGGCGTCTCAAGATCCGAAAAATCTCAATCTCCTGCTTGATGTTTCGTTGGAGATCAGTGTGCAACTTGGCAGTACGCAGATGCGGATTAAAGATATTCTCGACCTGGGAATCGGTTCCGTGATTGAACTGGACCGGTTGGCCGGCGAATTTGTCGACATTCTGGTGAACGGGAAATTAATCGCCAAGGGTGAAGTCGTGGTGATTGATGAGAATTTTGGGGTAAAAATTACTGACATTATTAGCCCGATGGAAAGAGTAAACAATTTACAGTAGGGGGGGAGCCTTTGTGAGAAACCGTGTTTTAGTAGTGGATGACGCAGCATTTATGAGAATGATGATTAAGGACATTCTCAAAAAAGGTGGCTATGAGGTTGTCGGTGAAGCAGAGGATGGCCTTAAAGCAATCGAAAAATATAAAGAGTTGAAACCCGATCTGGTAACCATGGATATCACCATGCCGGAGATGGACGGGATTACGGCGGTCCGGGAGATTAAGAAGATCGATGCGAACGCCTTAATCATCATGTGCAGTGCGACGGGACAACAGGCAATGGTGATCGATGCGATTCAGGCGGGAGCAAAGGACTTTGTGGTGAAACCATTCCAACCGGACCGGGTTTTAGAGGCTGTACGTAAGGCATTACAATGAGTACATATTTGCAGCGTGTGTTATACGGATTATTGCTCACCTTGGATCCGGGCGGGGAAGGCATGCTCGAACCGGAGATCCCGGCAGAGATTCCGGCTTCCGGAATGATGGGAGGCCCTGGTTCTTACCTGCGGATTATCTTATATCTTCTCTGTTTTGTGGCCGTCCTTGTCTTAGCGGCGAAAGCGACCCGCTGGTTGGGAGGCAGGGTTGGCAGACGCCAAGGGCGATACATCCAAGTGGTAGATACACTTTACCTTGGACCAAACTGCTTTCTATCCCTGATTTTAGTGTGCCGTCGTTTGTATTTAATCGGTACCGCTGAGCGTAAGATCAACCTCTTGAAGGAGATCGACGACCCTGAGGTAGTTGCCCTTATTTTAAAGGAAAATGCTCCGGCTGAGGACGGAGCAGAAAGAATTTTTAAGGGGAAAAGCTTCGCGGATTATTTACAAAGATTGTTGGGGGGCTTTTCCGACGGAGAAGGGAACTCCCTGAGACAACCAGGGGCGGAATCTCCGGCAGAGCGAATTGAGGAGAGACTGATGAAGCTTAGAACCCATCGAGGGCCGAGCGAAGATGAATAGACGTCACTTCTACATTATTATATTGGCTTTGTCTTTGGTCCTGTTTTATTGTCAAATCAGTCTGGGGCAACCGGTTCTTCCTCAGATTGAGATTGGCTGGAATAATACGGATAGTCCGGAACAGGTTGCGGCCAGTCTCCGGATTTTAGCATTAATAACCATTCTCTCTCTGGCACCGGCCATTTTAATTATGACCACGTCTTTTATCCGGATCGTCGTGGTGCTTTCTTTTACCAGGAGTGCGGTCGGGCTGCAACAATCCCCACCCAACCAGGTAATTATCGGTCTGGCCTTATTTCTTACTTTTTATGTAATGGCGCCAACGTGGAGTGAAGTGCAACAGAAGGCGTTAACGCCCTTTATGGAAGGGAGACTTACTTTCGAGGAAGCTTTATCGGAAACCGAAGGACCAATTAAAGAATTTATGGCCCGCTATACCAGGAACGAAGATTTACGCTTGTTTTTTGGCGCGGCGGGGATCACCTCCCGGCCGGCTGATTTCCGGGAGATTCCCTTTCGCGTTCTGGCGCCGGCTTTTATGGTGAGCGAGCTAAAAACAGCCTTTATGATGGGCTTTATCTTATATGTGCCTTTCCTGGTGATCGATATGATCGTCGCCAGTACACTGATGTCAATGGGGATGTTGATGTTGCCACCGGTTATGATCTCGATGCCCTTTAAGATTCTCCTTTTTGTTCTGGTTGACGGCTGGAATTTGGTAGTAAAAAGCCTCCTGAACGGCTTTTAGATTGCGGTGGTGAGATAAGATGGATGATGTTTTTGTGGCAAATGTAATGCGGCAGGGCTTAACTACCGTCCTGACCGTTTCCGGGCCGATGTTGGCGGTGGGCATGATCGTCGGTTTAATCATCAGTATTTTCCAAGCGACCACCCAGATTCAAGAACAGACCCTATCATTTATCCCGAAAATTCTAGCGATCTTTCTGACCCTGATCATCGGCAGCCCGTGGATGGTACGGGTCTTGGTGGATTTTACGACCGAACTTTTTTCCTATTTAACGGAAGTTACTAGATGGTGAGGGCTTTAAGTGGATCTTTCCGCCTGGACTGAAAGACAGTTAATCTTCTTTCTCCTGGTCTTTATGCGTAACCTTGGCCTCCTGATCAGTGCGCCTTTTTTTCAAAGCAGAAATATCCCCGGCACGTTCCGGGTCAGTTTGGCGCTCTTTCTTGCGCTGCTCCTTCTTCCGGTGCTGGCGGCTGTAAGCATCGAGCCGTTAACTTTTTGGCAGGTTGCCTTCCTGATGGGACAGGAATTGCTCCTCGGGATTATGATCGGTTATATTCTGAATTTAACTTTTGCCGGGATGCAGCTTGCCGGTCAGATCATTGAAGTGCCGATGGGCATTGGGATGATAAACGTCCTGGATCCGCAGACCGGGGGGCAAATGCCGATCATTGGCCAGCTTTATCAAATCGTCGCCGTTTGGCTTTTTTTACTGGTGCGCGGGGATCATCTCCTGGTGAGAACACTGATGCAAAGCTTCAAACTTCTCCCGGTCGGCCAACCGTTAGCTTTGCTGCAGGGGATACCCCTGGTGCTGAAGACTTTTGCCAACCTCTTTGTCCTGGCAGTGCAGATTGCCATCCCCATTATCGGGGTCCTTTTCTTAACAACAGTTGGTTTGGGGGTCCTGGCGAAGCTGATTCCACAGATAAATGTGTTCTTTCTCAGTTTCCCGTTGAAAGTCTTTTTAGGGATTGTTCTTTTGATTCTGTCGTTACCGGCTTTCACCCGCTGGGTGGCGGGACTCTTTTCGGCAAGTGGGAGGGTCTGGACTGAACTGTTACGCTTTCTACAAGCGCTTTGATCGCGTGGAGGAACAGGTTGTTCATTCTCCTTTCCTCTGGGATCTGCAATTTTTTGCCGAGGAAAAGACAGAAGAGGCAACCCCCCGCAAACGCCAAGAAGCGAGACGGAAAGGCCACGTCCCCCGCAGTAACGAACTGAATGCCGTTGTTACGTTGTTGGCCGGGTTTACGGCCTTAAACGCCTTCAGCCGTTCTTCCCTGGAAAGACTTTATACCTATTTGCAGTACAGCTTTTCCAGTGAAATGTTGAACAAACAGATCGACCCGGTTGCCTTGGCCGAGCTGATCAGGCAAACCGTGGTGATCATCGCCATGATCTTTTTACCAACCGGTTTGGCGATTTTAGCAGCCGGGGTCATCGTCAGTTACCTGCAGACCGGCTGGATTTTTACCATGGAAGGATTGAAGATCAAGTTTGACCGGATCAATCCGCTCCTTGGTTTTAAGCGTCTTTTCTCCCTCCAGAAACTCGTCGACCTGTTTAAGGCGTTATTCAAACTAATTGGGGTGGCGGTTATCGTCTGGTCTGCTTTCCGCAACCAGGTTTTTCCATTGGCGGAGACGTCAGCCTTAATCCCCCCTTTCCAATTGGCCGGCAACTTCTGGCGGCTAATGTACCAAATCGCGCTGCGGATTATCCTGCTCCTGCTGGCGTTGGCGATCTTTGACTTTTACTACCAGCGGTATGAGTACCGCAAGAGCCTGCGGATGACCAAACAAGAAGTAAAGGACGAGTTTAAACAGACGGAAGGTGATCCGAAGGTCAAAAGCCGGATTCGCCAACGGCAACGGCAAATTGCGATGCGCCGGATGATGCAGGAAGTTCCGAAAGCGGACGTCGTCATTACCAACCCGACGCATTTGGCAGTGGCGCTTAAGTACGAGGCGCCCAAGATGCAAGCTCCCCAGGTCCTGGCCAAAGGGGAAGGATATATCGCCGCCAAAATTAAGGAGATTGCCACGGAACATCATGTTCCGCTGGTTGAGAATAAACCGTTGGCCCGCACGCTCTACCAAACAGTGGAGATTGGGGAGTTCATCCCTCCTCATCTTTACCAAGCGGTCGCGGAGGTCTTGGCCTTTGTCTATCAACTGCGGCAAAAGAATAGGAGTTAGAAAAAACGACATCCACGGAAGGGTAAGGTAAAAGGAGAGCATCATGCCTGAGCAAGCCGGAGTAAAGGTACCATTATCCCGAATCGCCATGAGCGGAGAAATGTCCGTGGTGATTCTGATTGTATTGGTTTTGGTGATGTTTTTTATCCCGTTGCCCCCTTTTATTCTTGATCTCTTTTTTACTCTGAATATTTCGTTGGCGTTTTTAATCCTGCTCCTGACGATGAATGTCCGGAGAGCGTTGGAGTTTTCTGTATTCCCTTCGCTTTTGTTAGTAACCACGCTCTTCCGTTTGGCATTGAACGTTTCATCAACCCGTTTAATCCTGTTGAATGGTTATGCTGGCCAAGTCGTCCAGGCCTTTGGCGGGTTCGTTGCCGGTAATAACCCTGTTGTTGGTTTTGTGATCTTTATTATCCTTACCCTCATTAACTTTCTGGTGATTACGAAGGGCGCCGAGCGGGTCGCGGAAGTGGCCGCCAGATTTACCCTTGATGCGATGCCAGGAAAACAGATGAGCATCGATGCTGATCTGAACGCCGGGTTAATCAATGAGCAAGAGGCACGGGTCCGGCGGCAAGAGATCGAAAGAGAAGCGGATTTCTACGGCTCGATGGACGGCGCCAGCAAATTCGTAAAAGGCGATGCGATCGCCGGCGTACTCATCACCCTGATAAACCTCCTCGGCGGCGGGATCATCGGGATGTGGCAACAAGGCCTTGATTTTATGAGTGCGATCCGTCTTTATGCCCTCCTGACGATTGGCGACGGTTTGGTCTCTCAGGTCCCGGCGCTTTTAATCTCTACGGCGACCGGTATCTTGGTGACCAGGTCCGCTTCGGAAGATAGTCTGGGGACGGACTTAACCCGCCAACTCCTCACTTATCCCCAGATTTTAGGGGTAACGGCCGGGGTGGTCGGGCTCTTTGGCCTTGTGCCCGGCATGCCGACTATTTCTTTTCTCTTAATTGCCCTCTTGCTCTGGGGGTTAACTTATATCCTCCGGCAGGAGGAAAAAGCCCTTACCCAAACGGCGGTGGAGCAAGCGGCCGCTCCGGAGCCGGAGACTTATAAGCCGGAAAATGTCCTTTCCTTGCTGGCGGTCGATCCGATGGAGGTGGAGATTGGCTACAGTTTAATTCCGCTGGTCGACAAGGCACAGGGCGGGGATCTCTTTGAAAGGGTCAGTTTAATCCGGCGCCAGGTTGCCTTGGAACTGGGGATTATCTTACCGGCGATCCGGATCCGTGACAACATGCAACTGACACCGAACCAATATGTGATTAAGATTAAAGGGGTTGAAGTGGCCAGAGGGGAACTGATGACCAACTATTTCCTGGCGATGGATGCGGGAACCGTAACCGAAAAGGTACCGGGGATTCCGACGACGGAGCCGGCGTTTGGCCTGCCGGCGCTCTGGATCAGCGAAGACCAGCGGGAGAAAGCGGAACTGGCCGGTTATACGGTGGTCGATTCCCCGTCGGTGCTGGCCACCCATCTGACCGAGGTAATCCGGAATCATGCGCATGAACTCTTGGGGCGGCAAGAAGTCCAAGCCATGCTTGATTATATCAAGACCGATTACCCGGTGGTCTTTGAGGAACTCTTTCCCAACTTGATGACCACCGGCGAAGTGCAGAAAGTCCTGGCCCAACTGTTGAAAGAAGGGATCCCGATCCGGAATTTAGTGACGATCCTGGAGACCCTTGCCGACTATGCGCCGTTGACCAAGGACGTGAATCTGCTGGCGGAATATGTGCGCGCCTCCTTGGCGCGGCAGATCTCCAAGATGCTGGCAGGGGAAGATGGCATTATTAAGGTCCTTACCTTGGCTCCCCAGGCCGAGGAGCGGATCGTGTCTGCGCAGGAGGAGGGGGGAGAACCGCTCGAACCGGTGTGGTTAAATAAGTTTTATGAATCATTAAAGAAACAGATTCGCCCGTTAATCCAAGAAGGACGGGATCCGGTGTTACTGGTTTCTCCGGCAATCCGGCGGTATGTCCGGAGCATTACCGAGCGGGTCTCGTCAAAAATTATGGTGGTTTCGTTTCAAGAAATCTCTCCGGAGATGGAAGTTCACTCGATAGGAATGGTAGGTGCTGGTGAATGAGGGTAAAGAGATTTGTGGCGGATAATGCACAACAAGCAATTGCCCAAGTCAAAAAGGATTTGGGGAAAGACGCCCTGATTCTTCATTCCCGTCCGTTTAAAGAAGGGGGGTTCTTGGGGCTGTTTGCCAAAAAGAGATATGAGGTTTTGGCGGCGGTCGACAATATGGAAAAGATGAATGTCCCCTCTTCCCCGAAGGATGAAACCGAACCACAAGCAAAACAACCTTTGTTCAAGATCGAGCAGGAAATGATCCTGCCTGAACTGGAAAAGGTGAAAAAGGAATTAACAGAGATTAAAGAAGCGATTGAGGGTGTTTCCGCGCAAGTCCGGATGGCCCCGAACTTTGCCCCACCTTCTTCCCAGCCGAAGAAGATTGAGATTCATGAATCCATGATCCAAACCCTGCCGATCAAATTGAAGTCACGCCCCACGGTGGTGGCCTTGGTTGGACCGACCGGCGTCGGCAAGACAACCACGATTGCCAAACTCGCGGCCAATTTCGCCCTTTTTGAGGGGAAATCGGTCGGGCTGATCACGATTGACACATACCGGATTGCGGCGGTCGAACAATTAAAAACCTATTCAGAAATTATAAATTTGCCGATTGAAGTAGTGTATACCGCAGCGGAGTTCAAGCGGGCGCTGGTCAACCTCGAGGAGAAAGAGTTGATCCTGATTGATACGGCCGGCCGCAGCCAAAAAAACAAGCAACAGATTAGAGAGTTAAGACACTTCTTTAACGGCCGGCGGCTTGACGAAACCCATCTCGTGTTAAGTGCCAATACGAAACTGGAGGATCTCTTGGAAACAGCTGAATCATTTCAGGAGATTGAATATAACCGGTTGATCTTTACCAAACTTGACGAAACCAACAATCTGGGTAATGTGTTGGAGGTGGCTGATCGGCTGAAGATCCCGATGTCATATGTGACAACCGGACAGAATGTCCCGGAGGACATCGAGGTTGCAACTTTTGAAGTCATTAAAAGGTATGCCGGTAAGGAGTGCTTCAATGCGTGATCAAGCTGAGCGATTAAGAGAGATCGTGAATAGTCAGAATAATAAACCCCCGGTGCGCAGGGCCAGAACCATTGCGATTACCAGTGGCAAAGGGGGAGTGGGGAAGACTAACCTCTCCGTAAATCTTGCCATTCACCTCTCGAAGTTGGGACAAAGAGTGACCTTGATCGATACCGATCTGGGATTGGCGAATATTGACCTGATTATGGGGCTGACCCCTAAATATCATTTAGGACATTTCTTGTCCGGCGAACAATCCTTAAGTGACATTGTAATCGAAGGCCCGGCCGGGGTAAGGGTGATTGCCGGCGGTTCCGGTTTTCAGGAACTGGCCGATTTGAGCCCGTGGCAAGTTGATCATTGCATTACAAACCTTGCGGTCTTGGAAGAGGATAATGATTTCATCATCCTTGATACCGGTGCCGGCATTTCCAATAAAGTGATCCGGTTTTTACTGGCGGCGGAGGAGATTATTGTAGTTACCATTCCTGAACCGACCGCCATTGCCGATGCTTATGGTGTGATCAAGATTATTTCCCGAGAAAACTCATCCGCCAAAGTTTATGTGGCGGTAAATATGGTTGAAAACCAGGAGGAAGGCGAGCAGGTCTACGAGCGGTTGATGCTGGTGGCGGAGAAATTCCTCCACTTTCCGCTTGAACCGTTGGGCTTTATTTTCAACGATGCAACGGTCTCCAAAGCGGTCAAACGGCAGCAGCCTTTTGCCTTGACGTATCCGGAATCAAAAGCGTCGCTCAGCATTCTAAAGATTGCCCAGAAAATGCTCGCTTTACCGGAACAATCTCCTGGAGGGCTAACTTTATTCTTGCGCAGATTGTTCTCACGACAACTGAGCGGTTAACGATCTTTATCATCAGGTTCAGGAGGTGAAGGGGATGGAAGTATCTCAATACCTGAATGTGTTTATGGATGAGTGTTATGAACACCTTCAAGTTTTAAACCAATCCCTCTTAACGCTGGAGAAGGAACCGGATAATGCTGAACTTCTGAATTCAATCTTTCGCGCCGCCCATACCTTAAAGGGAGCCTCGGCGACGATGGGCTTTAACAAAATGGCCAGCGTGACGCATGCCATGGAAGATGTCCTAAGTTTGCTGCGGCAAAAAGAATTGGAAGTTACACCGGAAATTATCAATGTTTTATTCGACGCCTTGGACCTCTTGGAGACTCTGGCCAAGGGGATTGTCGAGGGCCAGGAAGAGAATATCGAAGTGGCCGGTGTTTTACAGAGCTTGAAAAAGTATTTGGTAGCCGAATTAACCAGTGAGCGCCAGGAGAAGGAAGAACGCCGGAAAAATTTGCAATTACGTTATTCTCCTGACGAGATCGATAAGATTAAAACGGCCGTCGAAGGAGGCCTGTCACTGGTCCATCTCCATTTGACCCTGGAGAAGGATTGTCTGTTGAAAGGCGCCCGCGCCTTTATGATTCTCCGGGAACTAGAAACCCAAGGCGAAATCGTGCGGACCATTCCGACCGCGAAAGAGCTCGAGGATGAGAAGTTTGATGATGATTTTGTCATCGGGTTGCTGACCAAAAAACCTGTCGAGGTCCTGGTGCAGTTCGTCGAGAAAATGCTGGACGTCAAGACAGTGAAGGGCGAGGTTGTTGAGGATGACAAATTGCTGGTCGAACGGCGCGGCGCCGGGCCAAGCCAGCTGAGTACAGCCGCTCCGAGTGCCGAACCGCAAAAAACGAGTCAAGTTAAAGCCTCTTCCAGCATCTCACCGACCGTGCGGGTGGACATCAAAAAATTGGACGACCTCATGAACCTCGTCGGGGAGCTGGTGATTACCAGATCGCGTCTAGAACAGATTAGCATGGAAAAAGGAGATCCGCTGTTGGGCGAGACGGTTGAGCAGCTTTCCCGATTAACCTTGGATCTGCGGGATCAGGTTTTAAAAACGCGGATGGTCCCGGTGGATCAGGTCTTTTCCCGTTTCCCCCGGTTGGTGCGGGATCTGGCCAAAGAGACCGGTAAAGAGGTTGAATTACGGATTAGCGGCGCCGAGACCGAATTGGACCGGACGGTGATTGACGAGATTGTCGACCCATTGGTCCATATTCTCAGGAACAGTGTTGACCACGGGATTGAGGAACCGGCTCTCCGTGCCCAACTTGGGAAACAAGAGCAAGGTGTGATCGAGCTCCATGCCTACCAAGCCGGAAACCAGGTTGTGATCAGTGTTACCGATGACGGCCGGGGGATCGATCCGGAAAAAATCAAAACACGGGCGCTTGAGCGAGGTTTTCTGACTCCTGAGGAAATCGAGGGCCTTGAGGAAGAAGAGATTTTAAACCTCATTTTCCTTCCCGGGTTCTCCACTTCCGACAAGGTGACCGATGTCTCCGGGCGGGGCGTGGGGATGGATGTTGTCAAAACGAAGATCTCCGCTTTGGGAGGGGTAGTCCAGGTTTCGAGCGTGAAGGGAGAAGGGACGACGATCACGATCCGTCTCCCCTTAACCCTGGCGATTATCCAAACGTTGATTGTCCAGTTGGGCGAGGATGTCTTTGCAATCCCGACCGGCTATATCGAACAAACGATTAGCGTTGCCCGGAATGAGATTAAAAAACTGCGCAACCAGGAAGTGGCGATTCTACGCGGCGAAGTAATTCCTTTAATCCGGCTCCAAGATTTCTTGGGTGTCCCCAAGGCAAAGAATGAGGAGTTCGATGAGCTGGATGTGGTGGTGGTGCGGAATGGCGAGCGGAAATTGGGCTGTGTCGTTGATTCGCTGGTCCGCCAACAGGATGTGGTGATTAAATCGTTAGGCAGTTATTTGGGTAATATTGCCGGGATTGCGGGCGCCACGATCCTGGGTAATGGGAAAATCGCTCTCATTTTAGATATGCGTGCGGTAGCCTGAGCAGTGCAAAATCATTTAAGGGGGGATGGCCGTGAAGGAGACAAAAGGCCTTAATCAGCAGCAGGAAGAAACCGTCCAAATCGTCATCTTTAAGCTTGGCGAGGAAGAATTCGGTGTCAACATCCTTCAAGTGAGAGAAATTGAAAAATTAGACCAGGGAATTACCCGGGTACCAAAAGCGCCCCATTTTGTGGAAGGAATTATCAATCTCCGGGGCGAGATTATTCCAATCGTTGACCTCCGCCGTCGCTTTGGGCTTACGCTCCCGGAGCTTGGTTATAATTCACGGGTGATCATTGTTGAGGTCGGGGATGCCCTCGTCGGCATGCTGGTTGATGCCGTTGTGGAAGTCTTGCGCGTTCCGGTCTCGGCGATTGAACCGGCGCCCGCGATCACCAAAGGTGTGGATGCTTATTTCCTGGCCGGCGTGGCCAAACTTGATACCCGGTTAATTGTCTTGCTTAACCTGGAAAGAACACTCAGTTCCGAAGAGGCGAAAGAATTGAATGAAGCGGAATTGGGGTGAGCAATGATGATTAAAAATTTAACCCCCATGCAACTGGATGCGATCCGTGAAGTGGGGAACATTGGTGCCGGACATGCGGCTACTGTTCTTTCGCAGTTGTTAAAGCAAAGGGTGTCGATGACTGTTCCGCAGGTTAATATTTTGCCGTTGAACGAAGCATGTAATGTTGTCGGCGGGCTGGAACAGCCAATGGTCGGAATTTTCCTGCGGGTGTTTGGTGATGCGCCCAGTAAAATCCTTTATCTTTTTCCTGAAGACAAAGCATTGTTTGTTGCTGGGTTGCTAATCGATGATCCGGAAAAATGCCGTAATATTTTAGGCGAATTGGAAGTCTCCGCGCTCAAAGAGATTGGGAACATTTTAACCGGTGCTTATGTCTATGCGTTTTCTGACTTTACCAAACTTCACATGATTCCTTCCGTGCCGGCTTTCGCCTTTGATATGGTCGGAGCGATTCTCAACACGATTTTGGCTGATTTAGGAGAAATGGGCGATTATGCAGTGCTGATCGATACCCGGTTGATCGCCTGTGACCTAAGTATTGACGGGCATTTCTTTTTAATTCCTGATCCCGGATCGTTGACAACTATCTTAGAGGCGTTAGGAGTGAAAAATGAATGCCAAAGTCAATCCGGGTCGGAATGTCAGAAATAGTAGTCGCTGAGGCACCTGATATCCTGGTTACGATTGGACTTGGTTCTTGTATCGGGGTTTGTGTCTATGATCCGGTAATTAAGGTCGGAGGGATGGCCCATATTATGCTGCCAGACAGTACGGCGGCGAAAGAAGTAACCAATCGGGGTAAGTTTGCGGATACAGCGATTCCTGACTTGGTGGAGTTGATGCAGAAAAAAGGGGCAATCAAGCAGCGGATGCTGGTGAAGAAGGCCGGGGGCGCGCAGATGTTTGCTTATCCGGGGACGAACTCCCAAACGCATATCGGTTACCGGAATGCTGTCGCAGCGGAGAAAGCCTTGGAGGCTTTAGGCTTAAAAGTTAGTGGAAAAAGTATTGGCGGCCACTCAGGCCGTTCAATTTATATGGATTTAGCGACCGGCGTAATAAGAGTTAAAACGTTGAATTCCCCCGAAATAATTTTATAAAAGGATTTTTTACCAATAATGTCGAACAAACCAAGGAAGAAAATCTGGTTTCGGAAGAAATATATACCTTAAGAGAATGGGGGAAGGGTATATAATGTTCAATAAGGGGCGGGAAGAGCAGCTGTGGAAGGAATACCGCCAGGGAGGTTCGCAAGCCGCCCGGGAAGAATTGATCGTGGGGTATTCGCCCCTTGTCAAATATGTCGCCGGCCGGGTGTCAATCGGACTTCCACCCAATGTTGAATTCGATGACTTGGTTAGTTTCGGCATTTTTGGTTTAATGGATGCCATCGATAAATTCGATCCCGAACGGGGGATTAAATTCGAAACCTATGCGATCGCCCGGATTCGCGGGGCAATCATGGACGGGTTGCGGGATAACGATTGGGTGCCGCGTTCGGTGCGGCAAAAAGCGAAAAACCTGGAGAAAGTCTGTAGTGAACTGGAAAACCAGTTGGGGAGATATCCAACCGATCAAGAGATCAGTGAGGCCCTGCAGATCCCGGTCGACGACTTCTACCAGATGCTTAATGAGGTTAGCTGCACCACCTTGACTTCCTTAGATGAAATCTGGCTAACCAGAAATCCGGAGGATGAAAACGTCCGTGTCTTGGATCTGATTGAGAATGAAGACAGCGATGACCCGGTTAAACAGGTTGAAATCGCTGAGCTGAAAGAGGCATTGAGCAAGGCGATTGATGCGCTTTCCGAACGGGAGAAACTGGTGATCACCCTTTATTACTATGAAGGATTGACTCTCAAGGAAATAGGCGAAGTGTTGAACATATCCGAATCCAGAGTATCGCAGATCCATACGAAAGCAATTTTCCGTTTGCAAGGAAGACTGGCAAGATGGCGTAGTGTAATTGGAGTGCTATAACCGGAGGTGTTTTTTGTTGGTTAGCGAAAAAAGCAACCAAGCAAAGGCTGGAAATGAGCCGTTTGTTCTTGATATATCTCCCGACAAGATGCAAGCTTACTTGAAGCTTAATCCCCCACCCGAAAGAGCGGCCTGGCCTACTTATGAAGAGATTATCGACTTTTTGCGGAACGCCGGCGTGATCTTTGGGATCAAAGAGCAAGTAATCCACCGTCTGCTCGAAGAAAAGTCCGGTAGACCAACCTTGGTTGCCGAGGGAGTGTACCCGATCAAAGGGGAAGATGCTGAGCTAAAGTTCTTTTTTGAAACGGACCGGATCCGCTTAATCCCGAAAGAACTTGAGGATGGCCGGGTTGATCACCGGGAATTATCGATGCTCCAAAATGTGCAAAAAGGACAAATCCTTGTGGAGAAGAAACCGGCGACCCCCGGGATCAACGGACGGAATGTGCTGGGAGAAGAGATTAAGGCTACTCCCGGTAAGGATAAGAGTTTAGTGCTGGGGAAGAATGTCGCCTGGGATCTCAACCGGGTTATTGCCACCTGTGACGGGGAACCGACTTTGCATAATAACCGCAAGATCAGTGTTCAGGTCGTCCATGAGATCAAAGGGAATGTCTGTTATGAAACCGGTAATATCGATTTTGTCGGATCAGTGCATATCCGGGGCGATGTGGAATACGGGTTTACCGTGAAGGCGGCCGGCGATGTCGTGATCTCCGGGAACGTCGAAGGCGGTTTTATTTACGCCGATGGCGATATTACGATTAACGGCGGGATCATCGGCCAAGATAAATCGGTGATCAAAGCGAAAGGTAATCTCTATGCCCGTTATATCGACCACGCCACGGTCGAGGTCGAAGGTGAGATCAATGTGCGGGATGCGATTCTGCATAGTGACATCAATTGCGGACGCTCTATTACGCTTGGAACGAAAAAAGGATTAGTCCTTGGCGGCGTGGTACGCGCGGGCGAGTCCCTTGAAGCGCAAATTTTAGGCTCAAAAATGGGGACGCAAACGGAGATCGAAGTTGGGACCAATCCAAGTATCCGCATGGAACTGAACGAGATTGAGAAAAACTTGGCTGAGTTGGATAAAAAGTTGGATGCCCTCGAGAAGATTCTGTCTTATTTGAATAACCCCGAATATAAGCTGACGCCGGAACGGGAAGAGCAGAGAGCGAAATCAACACGGACTGCTTTCATGTACAAAGCAGAAAAAAGAAGATTGGAGCAACGGCGGGATGAAATATTCCAAATCATGAATGATCGCCAGATTGAGCGCGGCT
Organism: Bacillota bacterium; assembly: GCA_029782135.1. Taxonomy (GTDB): domain Bacteria; phylum Bacillota; class UBA4882; order UBA10575; family UBA10575; genus JAAYGU01. The sequence goes on along the minus strand of JAKOVI010000047.1, from coordinate 4,982 downwards.
TTGTGAAAGTCCGGCAGACGATTTACCCTGGGGTAAAAGTAGTGATTGGGAAAGCGGTCAGAATCTTTAAAGATGAATATCATTTTGCCATGCTCACCTACGATGAGGGGGAAATCTCGGTCCAACCTTATCGTTAAAAGGGGGGGTCATCGATGCTTGGACCGTTGGACGTCCAGGTTTTAGTGAACCGCACCCTAGAAGTACAAAAGTTACAAGGGAACATCCTCCAACAGCAAGAAGATGAGAGCGAAGTGCAGAAGAACCGCCGGGAGAACGAGGTACGGAAGGCGGAACAACAAGTCCGCCGTAAAGGTGAAGCTGTGCACGGCCGGATCCAGGACGGCGGACGAGAACAGCAAGCCTCAACCCGGCAAAACCAGAAACGGGAGTCGGCCGGGAAAAAGGAAGAAAACAGGTCATCCGCCAAGCAGCTCGAAGGGAAAGGGCGCTTTATCGATCTCGAGGTATAAAACGCGAAACCTAATGTTTTGTCCCGGGAACTGCACTTTGCCGGATCAGGTCGGGAGCTGATTAAAGATTTACCGATGTGAAGTGAAAGAAGGGATTTCCGGCGAATGATTGGCTGGTCTGGTTTATTGTTGGTGATCATCCTCTCCTTCATCTTCATTCTTAACCGGCGGGGACGGAAAGGGTTACAGGCGAGCTTGGGGGAACTTTCTTCACGGGTCGCGCAGGTGGAAGAACTTTTGCTCGAGATCTGCGCGGTGCTTGAAGAGAAGGAACGGATTTTTGAACCTTTACCAGCGGAAGCGGAGGAGGCCTTGCCTGAAGACGAAAGCAACGTACTTTCGCCGCAACTCTTGCCGCATACCGAAGTTGAAGTTAGCCCCCCTGCCGGTGAAAGGAAACCGGCGCGGGAGGAAAGACCGGAACCGGGTGTGGAAGACGAGATTCGTGAATTATTGATTGGGGAAAAGAAAGCGCCGCACCAGAAAAGACCGGAACCGGAGACGAAGGGGAAAACCGGGAAAAACCTAAGTGAACAGCCTAAACAAAAGCCTCAAGAGAAACCTGGTGATCAGGCTAGAGAGAAAGCGGTCGAAAAGCGGCCGGGGCAAACAGGAACGGCCGCCGGGGAAAAGAACGAGGTTGGCCTGGTTGAAAACGTTAAACCCTCTCAACAAGCGACCAGTTCATCCCGGGGAAAAGAAATCAATCGAGCGCGGTTGGAAAAGATCGACCCCACGAAGCTTCCTGAACGGAGCAGGAAGATCTTTGAACTATTGCAACAAGGGCTTTCGGTGAAGGAGATTGCCCGCTCGACCGGGATGGGGCAAGGAGAGGTTCAATTGATTATCGATCTTTATTTGCAGTAGGGACTTACAATTGTTTTGGGTTTTGGCTTGTCAATTAAACGGAGGAGACGATGGTCCCTTCGTTTTATTTTCCCATGTTCTTTGGGACTTCCTTTTGGTTAACCGCGGAAAGCCATAATTTTAAAAATAAAATTAGTTTAGGAAGCAGGGAACTAATCATTGCTTGTGGAACTAAATATAATTTAGGTACATAATTGTGGACGCTTATGGGGTTTTAAAGGGATAGGGGGACCACGATGCTCCAGTTTGAAGTAACAAATCAACAATTCGCCACGATTAAAGTAGTCGGCGTCGGCGGCGGAGGAACCAATGCGGTCAACCGGATGATCGAAGCCGGCCTACAAGGGATAGAATTTATTGCGATTAATACGGACGGACAAGCCCTCCTGCGTTCGAAAGCTGACGTGCGTTTACGGATTGGCGACCAATTAACCAAGGGTCTGGGTGCCGGGGCCAATCCGGAGATCGGGCGCCGGGCGGCCGAAGAGAGCCGGGAAGAGATCATCAAGGTTTTGGATAAACCGGATATGGTGTTTATTACCGCGGGGATGGGGGGAGGAACCGGTACCGGCGCAGCCCCCGTGATCGCTGAGATTGCCAAAGAGGCGGGCGCCCTCACCGTCGGAGTGGTCACGAAACCGTTTAACTTTGAGGGTAAAGTACGGATGGCGCAAGCCGAGGAAGGCATCAAAGAACTAAAAGAAAGAGTTGACACCTTAATTACCATCCCGAATGAACGCCTCTTTCAGATTGTTGATAAGCGGACTTCGGTCATTGAAGCTTTCAGGTTCGCCGACGATGTTTTACGCCAAGGAGTGCAAGGGATCTCCGATCTGATCACGATTACCGGTTTAATCAACGTCGACTTTGCGGATGTCAAAACGATTATGGACCAAGCCGGTTCAGCCTTAATGGGAATCGGGGTGGCCAGGGGTGAAAACCGGGCGGTGGAAGCAGCGAAAACCGCGGTTTCTTCACCGTTGCTCGAGACCTCGATTGAAGGGGCAAAGGGGATCGTCCTGAACATTACCGGCAGCTCCGACTTGGGTCTCTTTGAGATTAACGAAGCGGCGGCGATCATTACCGAAGCAGCCGATCCGGATGCCAATATTATTTTCGGGGCGGTCATTGATGACAAACAAGGTGACGAGATCCGGATTACGGTGATTGCCACCGGGTTTAATAAGAAAAAACCAAAGATGGGTCTGGAAACACTGGAGATCCAGTCCCTGGTGAACGGCGAAGAACTCGAGATACCTTCGTTTCTCCGGAAGAAAGATAAGAAATGATCACTTAGCAAGTTGCGAAAAATGCTTACCACAAATGGCCTGTCAAGGCCATTTTGTTGTTTATGGGCGTTTCGTGAAAAAAAGAGGTTTTACGGCAGGTTCAGGAATTAACCGGGAGCATTCGTCAGAAAAAATAGATCTATTGTGAAAAAGGATTTGCCCCTTCCATCCGGTAGAATTAGGAAAGAAAGGGTGGTGACGATGCGGGAGGTATTTATTGATGATTGGCTCTTTGGGAGTGCTGTCAGTATCGTGATGAATGCTTTACTGCTCGGCGCCACCGGGCGGGTTTTGAAACTGAAGATCTCCGGACGACGGATCTTTCTGGCTGCTTTCTTAGGGGGGATTTATTATTTTTTCCTCTGTTACCGCCTGGAGTTGGGATTACGCAGTAAACTGGAGCTCCTTCTCTTTGCCGCCATGGGAATGGTGATGTTGCTGGCGGCCTTTCCGGTTAAATCAGTTAAGGCCTTCCTCCGTTTAGTTTCCCTCTTTAGCCTCCTGCTCATCCTGACCTCAGGGATTACGTATTTTGTCTTTAACCCGCCGTTCACCGAAGGGAAAGTGGTCTACGGCGCCTGGGAGGTTATTGTGGTTAACTTGGTCGCGCTGTTGGTCATCACCGAATTGGGTTGGGGATTGGTCCACCGGTTACTCTTTGAAAAAGGATGTTTATATACTTTACGGCTCACCGTCAACGGTGTGAGTAAAGAATTATCAGCCTTACTGGATACGGGAAATCTGCTGGTTGATCCGATGACCAAACACCCGGTCATCGTCGTGGCAACCGAGAGCTTGACGGAGATTCTACCGCCGGAGGTTTTGGCGCTAAGCAGGATTCTAGCCCGTGGTGAACTCCCGGATAATGCGGCTTTAGAGTTTAGCCCAGAGTGGGCGGCCCGGCTTCGTTTTATCAATTATACCAGTATCGGCAAGCAGAGAGGTTTTTTACTGGGTTTCCGCCCGGATGAGGTGGTGCTGCTGGCGAAAAAGCCGAAAAGATTACCGCCGGTGGTGATTGGGCTTTACCATCTCATCGCCGGGAACGGGGAAGACTACCAGGCGCTCTTACCGGCTTCAGTCTTGGCGGAAGTTTATTGATCAGTTCCGGACGGATTGCCGTTTTATGTTGGGAAGAGGGTTAACTGGAATTAAAGGAGGAATTTAAAGTGATCAAATGGTGGCGAATCCGCTTATTGATTAAGATCTATATTGTCCGGATCCTGCAAAAGTTAACTCTTTATCCAAAGGGTCTTTTCTATATTGGCGGAAGTGAAGCCTTACCTCCACCGTTGAGCAGTGAAGAAGAGGGTTTTCTCCTTGAGAAACTGAAAACGGGGGATCCGGCGGTCCGCGGGTTACTGATCGAACACAACCTGCGCCTGGTGGTTTATATCGCGCGAAAATTTGAGAATACCGGGGTTGGGATTGAAGATCTCGTCTCCATCGGGACGATTGGTTTGATCAAAGCGGTCAATACCTTTGATCCGGAGAAAAAAATCAAACTGGCGACTTATGCTTCCCGGTGTATTGAAAATGAGATTTTGATGTTCTTAAGGAGAAACAGCAAGACCCGGTCCGAGGTCTCTTTTGACGAGCCTCTCAATATTGACTGGGATGGAAACGAGTTGCTCCTCTCCGATGTCTTGGGGACAGATTACGATCTAGCTTATAAACATTTGGAAGAGGAGGTTGATCGCAACCTCCTTGCCGCGGCGCTAGGTCTGTTGTCAGGGCGTGAGCGCTCTATTGTGGAACTGCGGTTCGGATTGAAAGACGGCGTGGAAAAAACACAGAAAGAAGTGGCTGATTTTCTTGGGATTTCGCAATCCTATATTTCGCGCCTGGAAAAAAGAATCATCCGCAAACTGCAAAAAGAGATCAGAAAAATGGGTTAATTGCAAGCGGAAGAAGGATTTTCTCAGCAAAAGCAGAATGTAAGTTAAATGATTAAGATAGTTCTATAAGGGGAAATGTCCAATGCCTTCATTCCAGCAAAAGTCGTCCCGGAAAACTTCTTTTTCGTTCTTGCGGATGGACACCGAGAAGCCGTTGAAGGAACAGCTTAAGATAATTGCTGATCTTTTGACCTTAATCATTGTTTTACTCTCGGGCGGACTGATCTTATATCTGAAAACCCCTTTACTTCCGTTGCTCATCTATTCTTTGCTCCTGCTAGTCATGGCACGCATGCTTTTTTCTTTTTTGGGGCGTGTTTTGGACCGCAATACCAAACACCTGCAGGAACTGCTCATCTTGACGAAAGGAAGCTCCAATCAGCAGCAACGGCTGGAGAAAACCGCCAGTGATTTGGAGCAGGTTTTAGCAGAGACGGGAAGCATCATCTCCGCGTTGC
>JAKOVI010000037.1 GCA_029782135.1 Bacillota bacterium | reverse complement strand
GTAATGCGGCAGCCCGGTCACAAGCCCGGGCAGCCAGCAAAAAAAGGAGGTTAGGGAAATGAAAGTTGAGATTGTTGTCATCGAAGCGGGCCCGGACTACATGGACAGGCTGGAAAGCTTCGTGATGGAGTTGCCCGAGGATGAGGACCAGGCGGTGGCCGAGGCCATCAAGGCAGTAGAGGCAAAAGGATACACCGTGATACCCGACGACCAAGGCGGCTGCAACGCATACTGCTCCGTCAGCGGCGGTGAGGACTACATCGCGGTCACCGTCGCACCTAGCATGGTAAAGTAGAAAATTCGGCCCGCCGGGAGCCGTAAATCCCGGCAGAAAGGAAAGGAGGAGAAGAGATGGGTGAGTTGTACAACCAATTGATGTCAGGAGGTCCAGAACTTCTGGACCTCACCGAAAAGCAAAGGGAGCTGTACGAGGAGCAACTACGCGGCGGCGAACAATTCGCCGCAAACGTGATCTTCGTCCTGCGGTATGTCCTTAGGGACCAGGTGATTCCCCGCGCATACAACTTTTGCGCGGAGACCCCCTACGAAAGAGGGGGGGCGTTGTTCTTTATCAACTTCACAGATTACCTCGTGATGTTGAGGAGAGAAAACGACAAGCCTTTCACCGAGGACGAGTTCCGGACACTTCTAGTCTGGGCCGGGCATGGCCCGGCATTCGTTCACCCTATGTGGGTGAAGATTTTTAAGGAGTCCGTTCTAGAGGCCGGTTTAACCGGCAAGCCGTCATATACTTTTTTGAGGCGGCTCATTGAAGCCGCCGAATAAACCGGTCCGCCGGGAGCCTTATCCCGGCCCACAAAAATTAAAAGGGGGAAAGAAAACAATGTATGATGATCGCATGGAATTATATCGTTTGGCGGCACGAAAAGTAAAAGAAACTGGTTATCTTCCCACAAAAGACAGGGTTTGGGATATGTTTGTATCTATTGCTATCAGGCATTACCCCGAATGCCTTAAACCTCATAATTCCAAACCTTATTTTGAAGCACTGAAAAAAGAGGGGTTAATGTAATGAGAACATAAAGATTAAGCATAAAAATATACAACATTTCAAACGGAAGAAAGGGTTTGGGACTGTCTTAAAAAGGCTCGCCGGGAGCCTATCCCGGCCCGGCAACCATCCGGCCAAGCCGTGGGCACAAGCAGACCCGCCAAAACGAGGCGGGTTGCTTTTTGGCGGAGATTGGCTCTGCCCAACAAATTGCCCAACATAACGTTATGAGATGCCAAAACGCCATTTTTATATCCTGAAATATTGCACCATGTGCAAGATCTGCAACGATATTGGCGGATTTTAGAGATACGTCTGGATAAGGGTTTTGCTGATCTTGCAGATCGTGTAAGATAT
>JAKOVI010000036.1 GCA_029782135.1 Bacillota bacterium | reverse complement strand
CGTGGTGGCCAGTGCTTCGCCGGCGGACCTGGATTTCTGGCAATCGATCAAAGCTTTAAACAACTGTGCGATGGCGGTGAAGCCCGGTGGCGTCTTGGTGCTGGCGGCCGCCGATCCGGAAGGGATTGCCAACGACCATCCGGATCTGGTAAAACTGGGGGTCAGGAACGCCGCAGAAGCAAAAGCCGCTTTTGCCGCCGGAGAGGTCACCGACAAAGTGGGACTTGCGACCTACCTGGCAATGAACCTGAACCGCGACCGCGTACGGGTGATCCTGGTCAGCAAAGGGATCTCCCAAGCGCAGGCGGCTGCCATCGGCTTGGACTGGGCGGCGGATGTGCAAACGGCCTTTGAACGTGCAATGACGCTTGTTGGCCCGGATTGCCGGATTGGGGTTGTCACTCAGGGCGCCGACATTTACTTTAAAGTTAAAAACCGTCATTAAAATACACAAGTTGAAGCAGGATCACGGAAAACAAGTAAACCATCCTTGAAGCCGCCAAATCTGCCAGAACCGCAGAGGTAACGTCCAGAGTTTTATAACCTGAAGTTTCATCGGTTGACAAAAGCCGTGTCGCCGGGGAGAACAAAGGCCTGAATACCTTGGCGATTGACGAACGCCTGGTCGAACAGGCCCGCATCCATAGCCGGAATATGGGAGAAGGGACGGTCCCCTTTGGCCATCAAGGGTTCCAGGAGCGGGTTGCGGCGGCGGGGATCCCCTATAAATCCGCGGCTGAGAATGTGGCCTATAATAACTATCCGGATCCGGCGACGGCGGCCGTCGAGGGCTGGATCGCCAGCGAGGGCCACCGGAGAAATATTGAAGGCAACTTTGACCTGACCGGGATCGGGGTGTTCAGGAACGAGAAAGGTACTTATTACCTGACCGAGTTGTTTATGTTAAGCGGGAAGGAGTAAAATTAGCTAAAATAAGTAAGAGACGAAAGGCTATGCTGGAATCAGCATAGCCTTTCTTGTTTCTCCCTGCCGGCATATTTTATGAATATGAACGGGCACTTCCATTCCTATAAAGGTTCGTGGATGCCGATCGTGGGAAAAGGGAGCAGAATGAAGACCTACCTTTCAAAACCCGAAAGCATCAAAAGGAATATTGCTTAATATATGTAATAAGATTATGGTAAGTTTTTGCTTACATCCCGCCAGCCGTTGATGCGGAAAAGTTCAGGTAAACGGTACAATCCGGAAGGAAGATTTTTATATTTTAGCCATTGCTGATTGGTGCGCCATCCAGGGGATTGCAAAACAACGGGCATTCAATCCTGATTGACCTGCTTTGATGGCGGTTGGAACACAGTTCTGATAAGGAGGGGTCCAGAATGAAGAAGGTTATTATTGTCGGAGCAGGAATTGCCGGGCTCTCCGCCGGGATTTACGCCCTGCAAAGCGGGTTTGAGGTGACGATCTATGAAAGCCACACCATCCCGGGGGGCGCCAGCACAAGCTGGCGAAGGAATGGGTATTTATTTGAGGGCGGGATGCATTGGCTGACCGGTTCATCAGCCAAGACCCCGCTACACAAGCTCTGGCGGGAAGTGGGCGCTTTGGATGACAGTGTAAAGATTCATCTCCGCGATCCTTTTTATACTTTAGAACACAACGGTCAGCGGGCATGTCTGTACCGTGACCTCGACAAGCTTTGCGCGCACTTTTTGGCGATTGCGCCGGATGACCGGGCGGAAATTTTGAAATTATGCAGTGACATAAAGAAATTCACAAAGCTGAAGATGCCAATTATGGATATCAAGGGCGTAAAAGTGAAGCAAAAGGCTCATCCCCCCCCTCGTGATGCTTTTCAGTATGTTGCCGGCGCTGCCCCGCCTCTCCTTTTATGCCAATCAATCCGCGGGGGAATTTGTCCAGCGGTTTAAAAGCCCGCTTTTACGGTCTTTGCTCGAAAATATCGTGGGACCCGAGAACAATGCCAGCGGCATGATCTTTACCCTCGCCACCCTTGTCTCCGGCGACGGCGGCTATCCCGAGGGCGGCTCGCTCGGCATGGCCAACCGGATGGCCAAACGCTTTGCAGTGCTGGGCGGGACGATCCATTACGGGAAAAAGGTGAGCAAAGTACCGGTGCAAAACGGGACGGCGTCCGGAGTGCTCGTTGATGGGGAAGAGATTCCGGCCGATGCCGTGATTATCACCCAGGATACGCGGGTGGCGATTGACGAACTCTTTGACCCTCCGCTGCGGGAGCCGTGGGCTAAGAAGATGCGCGCCAGGGTAAAACCGTTGCTTGCCACTTTTATCGGCGTGGGCGTCGAGGCCGATTTGTCCGCTCTCCCGGAGAGCTTAACCTTTGTTACGGATGAGCCGCTCCGCTGCGGCGGTTTATCGATCTCAACCATTACAATCAATAATTATGCAAGTTATAAAGGATACGCCCCGGCAGGATGCACCGCCATCACCTCCGGAATCATCGGCGACAGCTATGATTTTTGGAAGGCCTGCCGGGAAAAGGGCACCTATGAAGCGGAGAAGCAAAAGCTTGCTGAGGCGTTCCTCCGCATCCTGGCGGAAAAATTGCCGCAGACAGCAGGTAAGATTGCGGTTTGCGATATCGCAACCCCGCTCACCTACGAACGGTATCTCCATTCCTATAAAGGTTCGTGGATGTCGATCATGGAAAAAGGGAGCAGAATGGAGACCTATCCTTCGAAACCCGAAAGCATCAAAAATGTGTATTTTGCCGGCCAGCGTCTCTTCATTCCTGGGGGGCTGCCTGTCGCGGCCGAAACGGGGCGGAAGGCCGTTCAGTATTTGTGCCGGGATACCGGGACGGTTTTTCAAGGAAAGATATAAACCTCATGAGAATGCAGGAGAGAACTCTTCGATGACCGGATATTGCAACTGGCTGTTCTTCCATATGAAATAATCGGGAACACTTTACGGAGTTCTTCCAGTGATGCTAAGTTCAGCTATTTCCCTGTTTTTGGCAGGGAAATTTTTGTTAATGGAGAAAGGATCCAACTATTGATTTACGGATGGTTTCCCCGAAATTAAGAAGAACGGTGCTAAAGAGAAATTGCCCGGACTTTAGCAAATAAAGACAGGGGGAAGTTGATCGTGAATTCGCAGAAAAAACGAATAATCGATTATTGCCGAGCTTTTGAGACGGGTGATGGATCCATAAAAGTGAATATCGAGATGGATTTCACGGTAAATGGTTTGGGGGATGAAGAGGCCGGGTTACGCTCTCATTTTTGAGCCTGCGCTGAATTGCGGGGATAGAAGGATGTTGGCGGGGAAACCTCTCACGGCGAGAGGTTTTTCTCGTGAGCGGACAAAAGGAAGAAAAAATCTTTGGAAATTAACCGGGTATGCGTGTATACTTTGATGGTTTATGTTATATTTTGAAGAAAAAAATTAACATGGGGGCGTTCTTTTGATAAAATAAAAACATTACCACGGGTGCAAGTTAGGGGTTCATCCAGTTTGCTGAACCGCGGGGGTCCATATTTAGGAATGGAGGAGGACAAAGAATCATGATGAAGAAGGCGACGGTAACGGTGCAGAGGGGACTGGCGGAGATGCTGAAAGGCGGGGTGATTATGGATGTCACCACTCCGGAACAGGCCAAGATTGCCGAGGAAGCGGGGGCGGTGGCCGTGATGGCGCTGGAAAGAGTCCCCGCCGACATCCGGGCGGAGGGCGGGGTGGCCCGCATGTCCGACCCGGAGATGATCGCCCGGATTATGGAGGCGGTGACCATTCCGGTGATGGCCAAAGTGCGGATTGGACATTTTGTCGAAGCGCAGATCCTGGAGGCCTTGGGGGTTGATTTTATTGACGAAAGTGAAGTGCTGACCCCGGCTGACGACCGCTATCATATTGATAAAACCCAATTCAAGGTCCCCTTTGTCTGCGGGGCGCGGAACCTTGGCGAAGCCTTGCGCCGGATTAACGAAGGGGCGGCGATGATCCGGACCAAAGGGGAAGCCGGGACCGGCGATATTGTCGAGGCGGTGAAGCATGTCCGGACGGTCGCGGAGGAGATTGCAGCCCTGAAAAATGCTTCGGGAGAAGAACTGACGAGGTTAGCCCTGGAAATGCGGGTACCGGTGGAACTGGTGATCGAGACGAAAAACTTGGGCCGCTTACCGGTGGTCAACTTTGCGGCCGGCGGGGTGGCCACCCCGGCCGACGCGGCGCTGATGATGCAGTTGGGCTGCGACGGCGTCTTTGTCGGTTCCGGGATCTTTAAATCGGAAAATCCAGCCGCCCGGGCGAAGGCAATTGTCGACGCCACGACCGGTTTTAACGATCCCAAGCTGCTGGCGGAGCTTTCCCGCGGTTTGGGCGGAGCCATGCGCGGGGTGGCGGTGGCCGGCCTGACGAGCGGGGACCGGATGGCCGGACGCGGCTGGTAAAGGGAGCAACCGCAATGAAACAGATGAAAGTTGGTGTCCTGGCTTTACAGGGCGCCGTCCGGGAACATGTCTGGGCGTTACAGGCCTGCGGCGCGGAGACCGTTACGGTGAAAGGACGGCAGGATCTTGCCGGATTGGACGGCTTGGTCATCCCCGGCGGGGAAAGCACGACCGTCGGTAAACTGCTGGCCCGGTTTGGGTTGTGGGACCCGATCCGGGAACGGGCGCAAGCGGGGATGGGGATCTTTGGGACCTGTACCGGAATGATTTTGCTGGCCGGGGCGCGGCCAGGCGAGAGTGAACCAAGGCTGGGGTTGATCGATTGCGCGGTGGTCAGAAACGCTTTTGGCCGGCAGATCGACAGTTTCGAAACCGAGCTGGCGATCCCCGTTCTAGGCGACAGCCCGTTCCCGGCAGTTTTTATCCGGGCGCCTTATTTGGCCGCTCCCGGCCGGGAGGTGGAAGTGCTGGCGACTTTGGAGGAGAAGATTGTCCTCGCCCGGCAGGGGAGAATCCTGGCCTGTGCTTTCCACCCGGAATTGACCAAAGACCTGAGACTCCACCGGTATTTCCTTGACCTTCTGCTGAAATAAAAAATTAAGCCGGGCGAAGAACAAAAGACAAGGATCGATGAGGGTATAAAACAAACTGACGATCAAAACGGCCGGATGAAAGAGCAAAAATAGCAGAGAAAGAAAAATCCGGTCGCGAAAAAACCAGGCAAAAGAGCAAAGTGAATAAGCAAGCAAGATAAAATACCAGCTGCTGAGATGCAGCAAGCGGCGTTGTGCCGGATGAAGACGGCACAACGCCGCTTTTTGTTTGGACGGTCTCAAGAACGGCCGCGGGAGGCGGGAAGCGCCGTCGGCCCGGGCGTTTGGGCATTTAAACATTCAATGTTACATGATACTTTTCGAGCCAGACATTTAACTGGAACAGATAGACGAAGAGCTGCGGGAGGCCCATCAGCTGCCCGAACCAGGGTTTGCTCAGTTCTTCCGGGTGCGAGGCCAGTTCCTGCAGGGCGGGGCCGTGTACCAGCTGGAAAAGGGGGGCGCCGGGCCGGCGCAGGAGATCCAGGATCAGTTGCCGGCTGGCCGCATAATACTCCGGGTGAAAGGTCTTCGGGTAGGGGTTCTTCGGGCGGTTGCAGACGTCCTCCGGGAGCAGTCCTTTGAGGGCGGCCCGGAGAATTCCTTTCCGTTGTCCGTTGTAGTTCTTTAAGGCCCAGGGGATGTTGTAGACATACTCGACCAGGCGGTGGTCGCAGAAGGGGACCCGGATTTCCAGCCCGGTGTACATGCTCATCCGGTCTTTCCGGTCGAGGAGGTTCGGCATCCAGCGCGTCAGGTTGAGGTAGAACATCTGGCGCATCCTTTGCTCAACCGGAGGTTCGTCCGGGAGCACGGGGGCCTCCGCGATGGCTTCCCGGAACCGCTCGCGTAGATAGGTTTCCGGCTGGAGTTTGGCCTTGAGCTCCGGGGTTAGCAAGGCGAGTTTAAGCTCAAGGTGGCGGAGCCAGGGGAAGATCTCCCCGGCCAAAGGGTTCTCCTCATAATACCAGGGATAACCGCCAAAAATCTCATCGGCGCATTCCCCGGAGACGGCGACGGTGAAGTCTTTTTTGATCTCCCGGCAGAAAAGGAGGAGGGAGAGGTCAATATCGGCCATCCCCGGTAAGTCCCGGGCGAATAAAGCTTGCTCGATCCCGTTGATCAGGGCGGCCGGTTCGAGCGTGATATAGTGGTGCCGGGTCTTCAGGTGGCGGGAGACGTAACCGGCCCAGTAGGCGTCCAGGTCCGGCTGGAAACTGTTGCGCCGGAAGAAGCGGTCGTTTCCGGTAAAATCGACCGAGTAGGTATGCAGGACCTGCCCCTTGGTTTTAAGAAGTTCAGGGGCGGCAATGGCCGTAATGGCGCTTGAGTCCAGGCCGCCGGAGAGGAGCGTGCAGATCGGAACATCGGAGACCAGTTGCCGGCGGACTGTGTCGCAGAGGAGAGCCCGGACCTCCTGCACGGTGGTCTCCGGATCATCCCGGTGCGGCGCCGGGCGTAATTGCCAGTAAGGCTCGATTTTTAAACCATCTCGGTTACAGGTCAGGGTGTAACCGGGTTTCAACTCGTGCACCCCGGCGAAGATCCCGTGGCCGGGGGTCCGGCCGGGGCCGAGGAGGAGGAGTTCGGCCAGGCCGTCGGGGTTGACCGCCGGTTGGACCAGCGGGTGGACGAGGAGGGCTTTGAGTTCGGAGGCAAAGAGGAGGCCGTTGTTGAGGGCAAAGTAGAAAAGAGGTTTCACCCCCATCCGGTCCCGGGCGAGAAAGAGTTCTTGCCGTGCTTCATCCCAGACCGCGAAGGCAAAGATCCCGTTCAGACGGGTGACGGCGGCCGGGCCCCATTCCAGATATGCGGTGAGCAAGACTTCGGTATCGGAGTGGCCGTCAAAGTTATATCCCAGGGCTTTGAGGATTGCCCGCAACTCTTCGGTATTGTATAACTCCCCGTTATAGACGAGGGTATATATGCGACCTCCGGCGGTTTTGATCATCGGTTGGGCGCCGCCCGCCGGATCGATCACGATTAAGCGGCGGTGGACCAAATAGGCGTGTGTACTGAACCATTCCCCTCCGGCATCGGGGCCCCGGTGGGCTTGGACCGTTGCCATCCGCGCCATGATCTCTTTTCTCTTCATGTTTTCACCGTTTTCGCTGGTAAAATCAAGATTCCAGTCGATCCAGCCGGCAATCCCACACATGAGACGTCACTTCTTTCGCTTTTTTCTTTGCGTTTCACTTTTTCGTTGCCGTCAGCCCTTTGGCGAGACGGCGTTTCTTTCTTGGTACCACCGGTTACTGTTTTTTCCGGCCGGGAATGGGCGTTTGTTCCCGGCTTCTTTCTTTTCCGTTCAGCCTATTTATATGAGGATTTACGCAAAATGTGACACGAATGGTTAAAAATAAATAACATTAGGGGGACAAAAAACTTAGCATAATGGCATTAAACCCTTGTGTACGTGTATACTTCAACGATAATACTTTACATGATGTAAGATATGGGTTAAGATTGTAGTAAAATCTTATCAATGGATGTAAATTTGGTTTGTGGGGTGGAAGAAATGGTCGAGCGGAGAGATGATTATCATCAATGCTACGAAGGGAAGATCCGGATCCCGTCCGGGTGCGCGGTTGCCGGTTTCATCAATAAAACCGGGGAAAGAGTGAACGGTGGGACGGTTGCGGAGATGATGGCGTTGATGCATGAACGGAGTAACGGGTTGGGCGCCGGTTATGCCGCCTACGGGATTTACCCGGAATACAGGAGAGCGTATGCCTTTCACTTGATCCTGGCGGACCACCGGACCCGGGAAGAAGTCGAGGCGATCCTGGCCCGGAACTTTCGCATCACCGAAGAGCATGAGATCCCGGTGCGGCGGACCGGGCGGTATAAAAAGGCGCCGCTTCTTTGGCGCTATTTCTGCGACCCCTTGCGGCTGGACCGCGACGGCGCGCTTGACGAGCTCCTCCTGGCAACGACGATGCGGATTAACCGCCTGGCGCCCCGGGCATCCGTGATGTCCTGCGGGCAAGACCTGGGCGTCTTTAAAGGGGTCGGGTATCCGGAAGAGATTGCCGAGTTTTACCGGATCGACCAGTACCGCGGGTATAGCTGGATTGGACACGGGCGGTTCCCGACCAACACCCCCGGCTGGTGGGGCGGGGCCCATCCGTTCAGTCTGGGGGAGATTGCGGTGGTGCATAACGGAGAGCTATCTTCCTACGGGACGAACAAAAGCGTGCTTGAGAATTTCGGTTATGAGATGAGCCTGCGGACCGATACGGAAGTGATGGCGTATGCCATTCACTATTTACGCCGGCAAAACATGTCCTGGCCGCTGGTGGCGAAGGTGTTGGCCCCGCCCCACTGGGCCGAACTGGAACGGATGGCCGAACCGGAGCGGGAACTGGCGGCCGCTTTACGCCGGATTTATGGCGGGCTTCTGATGAACGGGCCTTTCTCCATCATCGTCGCTTTCCACGGCGGGTTGATGGCGCTTAATGACCGGTTGAAGTTACGCTCCCTGGTGGCGGGGACCAGCGGAACGGATCTGTATTTAGCCAGTGAAGAGGCGGCGATCCGTCAGGTCTGCCCCCGGGCCGAGGAAGTATGGCCGTTACCGGGCGGGGAAGCCTTGATTTGCTGTGCGGAGGAGGAAAGCGCATGCCACGTAGCTTAATTCTCCCTGAGTTTCTTGTCCATCGGGATGAAGGACGTTGTACGAAATGTAAAGCCTGTATCCGCCAGTGCGGTTTTGGCGTCCATGCCGAGGAGCCGGACGGCAGGATCAGCGCCAATGAGCAGCGCTGTGTCAATTGTCAACGCTGCGTGGTGATGTGTCCGGTCAGCGCGTTGAAAGTCACTGCCAATAAAGAGATCGGCCGGGAGAATGCCTACTGGTCGGCGGAGAGGTTGCGCGAAATCTGGCGCCAAGCGGAAAGCGGCGGCGCCATCCTGACCAGCATGGGTTGTGACCGGAATTATCCCGTTTACTTTGACCATCTTTTACTCAATGCCAGTCAGGTTACGAACCCGTCGATCGACCCGCTGCGGGAACCGATGGAGATCCGGACCTTTTTAGGGCGGAAGCCGGAGAAGTTAAGCATTGCCGGGCCGCCGGGCGAGGAAAGGCTCGCGGGACCGCTGCCGCCCGGGGTGCGGCTGGAGATGCCGGTGATGTTTGCCGCCATGTCATTCGGGTCGATCAGTAAAAATACGGTGTTGGCATTGGCGAAAGCGGCAAAGCAGATGGGAATCATGTTTAATACCGGGGAAGGGGGAATGAACCCCGCGCTCGGCCCTTTCTGGGATCATATGATCGTGCAAGTTGCTTCGGGGCGGTTCGGGGTGGACAGCGCTTATCTGGAGGCCGGGCGGATCATCGAGATTAAAATCGGGCAGGGGGCGAAACCGGGAATCGGCGGGCATCTCCCCGGGGAAAAGGTGAATGAAGAGATTGCCCGGACCCGGGGGATCCCCACCGGGGCGGATGCGATCTCGCCTGCCCCCCACCATGACATTTACTCGATCGAAGATTTACGCCAGTTGATTTATACCTTGAAAGAGGCCACGGATTACCAAAAACCGGTGGCGGTGAAGATTGCGGCGGTGCATAATGTCGCGGCGATCGCGAGCGGGATCGTCCGGGCGGGTGCGGACATCGTCGTCCTCGACGGCCTGCGCGGGGGAACCGGTGCGGCGCCGAAAATGATCCGGGATCATATCGGGCTCCCGGTTGAACTGGCTATTGCCGTGGTTGACCGGCGCCTGCGGGAAGAAGGCCTCCGGGAACAGGTTTCGCTGGTGGCGGGCGGCGGGATCCGGTCCAGTGCCGACCTGTTGAAGGTGATCTGCCTGGGTGCCGACGCCGCTTATCTTGGGACCGCCGCCCTGCTTGCTTTGGGCTGCCACCTGTGCCAACGGTGTTACACCGGGAAGTGCAGTTGGGGGATTGCCACCCAGGACCCCTCCCTCACCAAGCGTGTTGATCCGGAAGCGGGGGCGGAGCGTTTGGTCAACCTGCTTACCGCCTGGCAACATGAGATTAAAGAGTTTATGGGCGCGATGGGGATTAATGCGCTGGAGAGTTTGCGCGGGAACCGCTTGCAACTGCGGGGGGTCGGTTTACCCCAGAACGAACTGGACCAACTGGGCGTCAAACAGGCCGGGGAAGCGATGTGAGGAAGGGAACAGCCTGTCCGGCAGCAACCGGGGTTAAACTACGAATAGTACAGAGCTTAAAGATTACGATTCATAAATACCGTCACCGTGCAATTGGCCGGGGTAAAATCGCGATCAAGTCAGGAAATAAAATTAGGGGGACGAGCATGATCCGGACCACAGTTGGGGGGAGAGCAATGAAAGTCATTGAGAGTAAGGGCGTCCATTACCGGGAACTGAACCGGGAGATCCGGCGGCTGGTCGCCGCCGGGGAGGACCGGCTCCTGCTGCGGGGTGTGAACGGGCAACGATACATCGGCGCCGGTTTAAGGGGGACAGCGCGCTTGGAGATCGAGGGGACGGCCGGGAACAATCTGGGGGCGATGATGAACGGACTCTCGATTTATGTCCACGGTAACGTCCAGGATGGCGCCGGCAATACCATGTCAGGCGGGGAAATTGTCGTCCGGGGGTCGGCGGGGGATATCACCGGCTACGCGATGCGCGGCGGGAAAATCCTCATCCAAGGGAATGCCGGTTGGCGGGTGGGGATTCATATGAAAAGCCGCGAGGACCAGCAGGCGGTTTTGCTGATTGGCGGCAAGGCCGGGGACTTTCTCGGCGAGTACATGGCCGGGGGAACAATCGTGGTTTTGGGGCTTGACATCCCGCTCCAGCAGGAAAGGGAGGGCGCCAATCCCCTCATCGGCAATTATCTGGCCAGCGGGATGCATGGGGGAACGATCTATATCCGGGGAAGAATCCCGGCCTGGCAGATCCGCGGGCAAGTACAGAGTGAATTGACGACACCGGAAGAATCTCCGCAGCTGCGGAGTTGGATCGAGCATTTTGCCGCCGGGTTGAACCTGGATTGTTCCGCATTGTCGCGGGAGATTTTCACTTACCTGACACCGCAAGGGGCCAGACCTTATGCCCACCTCTATGATCACTCGGCGTAAATAAAAATCTGACATAAATACGGTATACATTACGAAAAATCTAACATAGATAATTGACAAAGAAGGGATCTAATGTTAAGATCCCTTCATAAAATATAACATAAAAACGATGGGGGGAGTAAAATGGCAAATCTGACAAAAAATCAAATTTTAAAGATGGCGGAGGAGAAAAAGGTCAAGTTTATTCGCTTGCAATTCACCGATATCCTGGGGGTTGTCAAAAACGTGGCCATCACCGTCGAACAATTGGAAGATGCCTTGGACGGTAAAATCATGTTTGACGGTTCATCGATTGAAGGGTTTGTGCGGATTCAAGAATCGGATATGTATTTAAAACCGGACTATAATACTTTTACCTTATTCCCATGGCGTGGAAAAGAAGAAGCGGTTGCCCGGCTGATCTGTGATGTTTATGATGCCGAAGGGCGTCCCTTTGCCGGTTGTCCCCGGGGGATCCTCCGGAAAGCGTTGGCCGAAGCGGAAGCGATGGGTTTGGAACTCAAAGTCGGGCCGGAGCCGGAGTTTTTCCTCTTTGAAACCGACGAGGAAGGATACCCGCTGGTGAAAGTGCATGATCATGCCGGGTATTTTGACCTGGCCCCGGCCGACCGGGGCGAAGACGCCCGGCGGGAGATTGTGCTGACCTTGGAGGCGATGGGCTTTAAGATTGAAGCCTCCCATCATGAGGTGGCCCCCAGTCAACACGAGATCGATTTTAAATATTCGAACGCGCTGACGACGGCGGATAATATTGTCACCTTCCGGTTCGTGACGAAAATCATCGCCCAGCGCCATGGGCTGTGCGCCACCTTCATGCCGAAACCGGTTTTTGGCCAGAACGGTTCCGGGATGCACCTCCACCAGTCTTTGTTCCGGGGAGAGACCAACCTCTTCTATGATCCGGAAAATGAGCTGGGCTTGAGTGAGCTTGCCCTCCATTATATCGGGGGGATCCTGGCCCATGCCAAGGCCTTGGCGGCGGTGACCAACCCGTGCGTCAACTCCTATAAACGGTTGGTTCCCGGCTACGAAGCCCCGGTTTACCTTTCCTGGTCCGCCAAGAACCGGAGTGCGCTGATCCGGATTCCGGCCGCCCGGGGTTTGGGGACCAGAATCGAACTGCGTAACCCCGACCCGACCGCCAACCCCTATTTGGCTTTGGCGGTGATTCTCAAAGCCGGTCTCGATGGGATTAAGAACAAGATCGACCCGGGTCCGCAGCGGTTTAACAATATCTTCGAGATGACAGCCGCTGAACGGGAGGCTGCCGGGATTGAGAGTCTGCCGGGGAGTTTACGGGAGGCCCTGGATTATATGGAGAAGGATCCGTTGCTCCGGGAAACCCTTGGCGAGCATGTCTACACCAATTATCTCCGGGCCAAGGAACTGGAGTGGGACGAATACCGGACGCAAGTTCACGAGTGGGAGATTAAACGGTATTTACAGATCTATTAATCCTTTGACCCTTTTGTACGGCCGTCACTCACACCGGTAACCGGGCTTCGCCCGTTGGCCGCCGGAAATTTCCGGAGGGAAGTTAAAGGTTGGGAGTTGGCCAACCGGGCGCGAAAAACCGGGGGTCGGGTGGGTGACCACCGGCGAAGGGATCGCGGAAACCGTTTTGACGAAAAAAATTGAAAGGGGAAATGTTCAATGGGGCAAATGAATTACGGGTGGCACTTGATAGTGTCTGGGTGATGGTGGCCGCTTGTCTCGTCTTTTTTATGCAGGCGGGCTTTGCGATGGTGGAGGCGGGGTTTACCCGCTCGAAGAACACCGGAAATATCGTGATGAAGAACTTAATGGATTTTGCCGCCAGTTCTCTGATCTACTGGGTGCTTGGTTTTGCCCTGATGTATGGCGCCGGGAATTCTGTGATCGGCTGGAAGGGGTTTGCCTTAAGCGATTCCTTTTCCCACCTGGGGTTGGATCTTCCCCTGCCCTTGTTCCTGTTCTTCCAGACGGTTTTCGCCGGAACGGCGGCGACAATTGTCAGCGGGGCGATGGCGGAACGGACCAAATTCACCAGTTATTTGATTTACAGCGCGGTGATCAGTGCCCTGATCTATCCCGTGGCCGGGCGTTGGATCTGGGGCGGCGGGTGGCTGAGCGAACTGGGGTTTATTGATTTTGCCGGCTCGACCGTGGTCCATAGCGTCGGCGGCTGGGCTTCCTTGGCCGGGGTGATGGTTTTGGGGCCGCGGATCGGTAAATACGAGACCGATGGCTCGCCCCGGATCATGCACGGGCATAATATGTTAGCCGCCGCCTTGGGGGTCTTTATCCTCTGGTTCGGTTGGTTTGGCTTTAACCCCGGCAGTACCCTGGCGGCCGACGGGGAAGCCATTGGCCATGTGGCGATCACAACCAACTTGGCGGCCGCCACCGGCGCGCTCGGTGCGATGTTCTTTTGTTTATTGTTGACGGGTAAGTATGACGTCGCCATGACGCTAAACGGAGTACTGGCCGGAATGGTGGGCATTACCGCCGGGACCGCGGCCGTTTCCCCGCTGGCCGCGGCGATAATCGGTTTCCTGTCCGGTGTGATCGTGGTTTTGGCGGTTAATTTCTTTGAGAAACTCCGGCTTGATGATGCCGTGGGAGCGATCAGCGTCCATGGCGTCTGCGGGGCCTTCGGTACCTTGGCGGTCGGTTTGTTTGCGGAAGAAGGCGGCCTGTTGACCGGCGGGGGCTGGCGGTTGTTGGGAGTACAATGTTTAGGCGTCCTGGCGGTCTTCCTCTGGAGTTTCCCCCTGGCTTATCTGCTGTTCCGCTTCATAAAAAGCACCGTTGGCCTCCGGGTCAGCGCCCAGGAAGAGTTGGAAGGGTTGGATCTGAGCGAACACGGGCATTCCGCTTATCCGGAACAGTTCGACTATGCACAGTTCCTTGCCTGGCTCAAGCAAAATGAGCAACGGGAAGAAGCCCTTTAGAGGGTGCTCCCGTCCGCTCCAGGAATCCTACTCTCCATTTTACCTTGATGAAAAGGAGGAAAGCAGATGGACTACGCGGCGGTTTACGAAAAAATAGTAGCCTGGCTCCGGGAAATGGTGACCGCGGCCAACGCCAAAGGCTTGGTGGTGGGGGTCAGCGGCGGGGTCGACTCGGCGGTTACGGCCGTGCTTTGCAAAGCGGCCTGCCCCGAAGCGACCTTGGGGTTAATCCTTCCGATGAAGAGTAATCCCCAGGATCTGCAAGACGCGCGCCTGGTCGCCCGGGAATACAAGATTCCCATCCGCGTAATTGAGCTTTCCGGCATCTTCGAACTCTTTCTGGGCGAGGTCACCGGTTGGGGAGCCCGGGAAAGTACCCCCCTGGCCGTGGCCAACCTGAAACCGCGGTTACGGATGGCCGCCTTGTATTATCTGGCCAACGAGTATAACTACCTGGTCGCCGGGACCGGCAACGCCACAGAGTTGGCGCTGGGCTATTTTACCAAGTATGGCGACGGCGGAGTCGACCTTTTGCCGTTGGGTAATCTTTCGAAAGCGGAGGTCTACGGGCTGGCGCGCTATCTAAATATACCGGACGCGATTCTTACGAAAGCGCCCAGTGCCGGCTTGCTGCCCGGTCAAACCGACGAAGGGGAACTGGGGTATAGTTATCAAGCCTTGGAAGATGTGCTGTACGGAACCGGCGGCGATCCGGAGGTCCGGGCCTTTGTCGAGCGGCGCCGGCGGGAAAACCGGCATAAACTGGCCCCTCCCCCGGTGGCGCCTTGGCCTGAACCGGCTGCGAACAAAGGGAAAGAGAATGTGGAAGGAAAAGATAAGGAAAGGTTGACATAAGGGTTTGTTCCGGGTATATTATTATAAAATTTGACCGTCAAAGGCGATGATGGGGAAGAGTACTCACCGCGGCACGCCTGCAAGAGAGTCCGGGCTGGTGGAAACCGGACAGGTGGACGGTGAGGAAGAACACCCCGGAGCAGCCACCCGAAACGCCGCTGGGTTGGCCGGCGGGCGGAGTAGACGTGGACGGAACCTTTACCGTTAAAAGAAGGGCAGTTTGCGTGCACATGCGAACTGTGCAAATGAGTGAACCGGATGCGGTTAAGATGGGTGGCACCGCGAGCAAAGTCTCGTCCCACAAGGGACGGGACTTTTTTGTATCTTGGGCCGGCCGGTGGCTTTGCTCCGCGGGGGGCGGGAATGTATGTTTTTCAAATTCGAACTGGTAGTTGATTATATGAAGTTTAAAATTAGAAAGCACGAAAGGAGGATTGCGCATGGAGCGAACTTTGGCGAAAGAAGCCCGGGAGAAGGTTGGCAGCATGATTTGGCTCTGCGGCTGGGTGCACCGCCTCCGCGATCTGGGAAACCTGACCTTTATGCTGCTCCGGGACCGGAGCGGTCTGATCCAGGTGGTGCTGGAAGGGAAGGAGCACCCGGAACTGCGTTTGGAGACAGTGGTGAAGATCGAGGGGAAGGTGGTAGCCAACGATAAAGCCCCGGACGGCGTGGAGATCCAGGCGACGAAGGTGGAGGTTATCTCGGATGTGGAGTATGATTATTTACCCCTGGCCATCAACAGCGGGGCGATTAAGGAAGGGTTGGATGCGATCCTCAACCACCGGGTGTTGAGCCTGAGGAATCCCTTGGTCCATGGGATCTTCCTTGTCCAGCAGGAGATTGTCGAGGCCTTCCGCGAATTCTTCCGGAGCCGGGGGTTTACCGAGATCCATACGCCGAAGATCGTGGCCGAAGGGGCGGAAGGCGGGGCGGAGATGTTCCCGGTCAAGTACTTTAAAAAACGGGCGTATCTCGCCCAAAGCCCGCAGTTTTATAAACAGATGATGGTTGCCGCCGGGTATGAGCGGGTCTTTGAGGTCGGTCACGCCTACCGGGCGGAGCTGCACAACACCGCCCGCCACCTGAACGAGTATCTCAGCCTGGACGTGGAGATGGGCTTTATCCAGGATGAAAATGATTTAATGACGATCGAAAATGATTTCTTGCGCTACCTCTTTGCGGTCCTGCCGGAGAGGTGCGGGGAGGAACTGGCCCGGTACGGAGTGGAACTGACCGACCCCGGGGAGATCCCAAAACTCACGGTCGGCGAGGCCCAGGCGCTGCTGAAGAAGGAATTTGGTAAAAGTTTACCAGGGGGAAATATCGATGCCGAAGCGGAGAAACTGCTTGGCCGGTATATCAAGGAGAAGACCGGCAGCGATTTTCTCTTCCTGACCGCCTTCCCCGTGGCAAAACGGCCGGTTTATGCGCTCCCGATCGCGGAAGAGCCGGTTCTGACCAGGAGTTTTGACCTCTTATATAAAGGACTGGAGATTACCACCGGCGGGCAGCGGATCCACAGTTACCGGATGCTTTATGAGAAGATGGTGGCGTTTGGCCTGAATCCGGAAGACTTCGGGTTCTATCTTGATACTTTCAAATACGGTGTTCCGCCCCATGGCGGCTTTGCGATTGGCTGCGAGCGCCTGACCATGCAGCTTTTGAACTTGGCGAATATCCGGGAAGCCAGCCTTTTCCCGCGCGATCTTGAGCGGGTGACGCCGTAAGGACGATGCCAACGGAAAAGTTTGTACAGGAGGAAGGAGCGGAGTTTGAGATGCGGGTAAGTGAAGAAGAAGTCCGCCGGGTGGCGGAACTGGCTCGGCTTGCTTTTTCCGAAGCTGAACTCCGGCAGTTGGCCGGGGAATTCAACCGGATTTTAGAAGCCTTTGCCAAGCTGAACGAGGTTGATACCACCGGGGTGCCGCCGACGGCGCATGTCCTGAAGGTGAAGAACCGCTTCCGGGCCGATCAGGTCAGGCCGTCCCTGCCGCGGGCGGAAGCGCTTGGCAACGCCAACGCGGTGAAAGACGGCAGTTTTGTCGCGCCGCTGATTATGGAATAGGAGGCGAGGGCATGGAACTTTGTGATTTGACGCTGCACGAAATTAAAGACCTTTTTGCGCAAAAAGAGGTCTTGCCCTCGCTGGTCATGGCCTCGGTCGTCAAGCGGATCGAGGAAGTGGAGGAGAAGCTCGGCGCTTATCTGGCGTTGGACCTGGAGGCGGCGATGGCGGCGGCGCGGGCGGCCGACGAGCGGATCAAAGCGGGTCGGGCCTTGGGACCGCTGGACGGGATTCCCGTGGCGATTAAAGACAATCTCTGTCAAGCCGGGCGGGAGAGCACCTGCGCCTCCCGGATTTTGCAGGGGTTTGTGCCGCCCTATACGGCGACGGCGGTGCAAAAGCTTTTGGAGCAGGGCGCGCTGGTGCCCGGCCGGACCAATATGGACGAATTTGCCATGGGTTCTTCCACCGAAAACTCGGCATTCAAGCCGGCGAAAAACCCGTGGGATCCGGAGCGGGTGCCGGGCGGCTCGAGCGGCGGTTCGGCGGCGGCGGTGGCGGCCGGCGAAGCGATTGCCGCCCTCGGTTCCGATACCGGGGGTTCGATCCGCCAACCGGCGGCCTTTTGCGGGGTGACCGGGTTGAAACCGACCTATGGACTGGTCTCCCGCTACGGACTGGTCGCCTTTGCCTCCTCCTTTGACCAGATTGGACCGCTCGCCAAAGATGCCGAGGACTGCGCCTTAATGCTCGCGGCGATTGCCGGCTATGACCCGTTGGATTCCACCTCCGTCCGGAACGGGCAAGTCGATTATCCAAAAGAATTGGAACGGGAAGTGGCCGGGCGCACGATTGGCCTGCCCCGGGAGTATTTCGGGGAAGGCCTGGACCCGGAGGTCAGGCGGCTCATCATGGCGGCCGTCGCCCATCTGGAAGAACTGGGTGTCCGGGTCGTTGAGCTTTCTTTAAAATTAACCGAATACGCCCTCCCGGTCTACTACCTGATCTCTTCGGCGGAGGCCAGTTCCAATCTGGCCCGCTACGACGGGATCCGGTACGGGCGGGCGGCGGCCGGCCGGGAAGACCTGGCCGCCTACTATACCCGGACGCGGGCGGAGGGGTTTGGGCCCGAGGTTAAGCGCCGGATTATGCTCGGCACCTATGCGCTGAGCGCCGGGTATTACGAGGCCTATTATCAAAAAGCCCAGCAGGTCAGGACCCTAATCTGCCGGGAATTCGAGGAGGCGTTCCGGGTGGTGGACGCGATCGTGACCCCCACTTCGCCGACGCTCCCGTTCCGGCTGGGGGAAAGGCTGGCCGATCCCCTGGCGATGTACTTGTCCGATGTCTGTACCGTTCCGGTGAACATTGCCGGCCTGCCCGCCGTCTCGGTCCCTTGCGGCTTTGCCCAGGGATTGCCGGTGGGGATGCAGATCATCGGCCGGCCGTTTGCCGAAGCGACCATTCTGAACCTTGCCCATCAGTACCAAAAGGTGACCGTTCATCACCGGGCGCGGCCCTACGGAAGGAGAAGGGGGGAGCAAAATGAAGTTTGAAGCGGTGATCGGCCTGGAGGTTCACGCGGAGTTGTCCACCGCCTCGAAGATCTTCTGTGCCTGCGCCACGAAGTACGGGGCGGAGGCCAATACCCAGACCTGCCCCGTCTGCCTGGGTCTCCCCGGGACGCTGCCGGTGCTCAACGAGAAAGCGGTTGAATACTGCATCCGGGCGGGGTTGGCCTTAAATTGCCGGATTGCGGACTTCAGCAAACTGGACCGGAAAAACTATTTCTACCCCGACCTGCCAAAAGCTTACCAGATCTCCCAGTATGATCTGCCGCTCTGCCGGGACGGGTTCTTAACGCTGGCGAGCGGGAAAAGAATCGGGATAACCCGGATTCATATCGAAGAAGACGCCGGTAAACTCATGCATAGTCCGGAGGGGGAAGGATTTTCCCTGGTGGACTACAACCGGGCGGGGGTGCCCCTGATTGAGATCGTGACCGCGCCGGATCTGGCCACCCCGGAAGAAGCCGTGGAGTTTCTGGAGAAATTACGCCGGATCCTTATCTACCTGGGGATCTCCGACTGCAAAATGGAAGAGGGTTCTTTACGGTGTGACGCCAATATTTCGCTCAAACCGGCGGGGGCGGAAACGCTGGGGACGAAGACCGAACTGAAGAACATCAACTCCTTTAAGGCACTGGGCCGGGCGCTGGCTTATGAGATTGAACGCCAGGCCGAACTCTTGGCGGAGGGAAAAACCGTTAAGCAGGAGACCAGAAAATGGGAGGAAGCCAAGCAGCGGACGCTGTCCCTGCGGAGCAAGGAGGATACCCAGGATTACCGGTATTTCCCCGACCCGGACCTGGTCCCGGTTGAGCTGGACCAGGCTTACGTGGCGGCGATCGCCGCTTCCCTGCCCGAACTCCCGGAGGCAAAGAAACGCCGGTTGATTGAGGAGTATAAGCTGCCGGAGTATGACGCCGATCTGCTGACCGGCTCCAGGCACCTGGCTGATTTCTTTGAGGCTGTCCTCAAGGATTACTGCAACCCGAAGGCGGCCAGCAATTTTATCATGGGCGAATTGTTCCGGCTGATGGGGGAGGAAGGTTTGGCCCCGGAAGCGCTGGCCCTCAACCCGGCCCACTTGGCCGACATCCTGCGCCGGATCGACCAGGGGGAACTCAGCGTCTCCCAGGGGAAAAAAGTCTTCGAAAAGGCCTTCCGCACCGGCGCTTCCCCGGCGGAGATCATTGCCGCCGAAGGTTTGCGGCAGATTTCCGATGAAGCCTCGTTGCGGACGGTCGTTACCCAAGTGCTCGCCGCCCACCCCCAATCCGTCAATGACTACCTGAACGGGAAGACCAAAGTGGCCCAGTTTTTAACCGGGCAGGTGATGCGGGAGACCAAAGGCCAGGCCAATCCCCAGCTCATTAAGGAGTTGCTCGAAGAGGAGCTGGCCAAGCTCCGCCCGTAGACGGGGGACCGCCGGTTCGGGATAAAAAATAAAGACCTCTGAGTTTTGTTCAGGGGTCTTTCTTGGTTTTCGCTTTCTTTTGCTCTTCCAGCCACTGGAGCATCGCCAGGAGGTCAGCCCGGTTGGAAACCGGGTAGAGAGAGGTCAAACCTTGCCGGCCCATCTGTGGATACCGCGGGAGAACCGGGGTTTTACTCTGGGGATGAACGCGTTGACCGGCGCCGGGCTGTTGCAAGGCTTCGCGGACTGCTTCGATACTGGATTTTTCCTTGAGCAGTTCTTTGATCGTCAGCAGCCGGTCGATCATCTCCTCGGTGAAGCGACGGTGTTTACCATTGGTCCGTAAGGATTCGATTAACCCCATTGCTTCATAGTACCGGATCTGCCGGCTGGTCAATCCGGTCTTTTCCCGGACCTCGCCGATGGAGTAAGTTGGTTGGTTGGTATCTTGATCGGCCATGGTACACCCCTTTCTGCGCGGAATAATCCTTCCTTTCTATGTTAACAAACTTTAAAAGTAACGTCAAGTCTTCGGGAAAATAACATGACTTTTGTCGCCTGGGCGTGACACAGCGGCCTTGGTTCCGGTGTTTAGCCCGGGTGCTATTTTTAAACTTTACATGATGTCAGTTTTAGGTTAAAATAGGATAGGATCTGGCGACGGTCCGGAACGGACCGCAGAGTTACCGGTCTTTGTCTTGGGGAGTCTAAGGAAGGACTAAAAGGATCCCTGCCGCAAGGGCAGGTTAAGGAGGTTTGACGATGCTTGATCCCAAGCAAAAAGAGGTAATTAGACGAGCCCACGAGCTTAATGTGAGATTTGTCAGACTGCAGTTCACCGATATCCTGGGTAATTTTAAGAATTTGGCGATTACAATCAACCAGCTGGAGCGTGCCTTTACGGAAGGGATTATCTTTGACGGCTCCTCGATTCAGGGTTTTACCCGGATCCACGAGTCGGATATGTATCTCCGCCCCGATCCCGATACGTTCACCATTTTTCCCTGGCGGCCGAAGGAAGGGGGCGCGGTCGCACGGCTGATCTGTGATATTTACACCCCTGGCGGAGAGCCCTTTGTCGGCTGCCCCCGTTATATCCTCCGCCAGGCGCTGGCGGAAGCCGAGGCGCTCGGTTACACGCTGTATGTCGGACCGGAGCCCGAGTTTTTCCTCTTTGAAACTGATGAGCGGGGACGGCCACGCAAGGAGACGATTGATACCGGGAGCTATTTTGACCTCTCCCCGCTGGACCGGGGGGAGGACGCGCGGCGGGATATTGTGATTACGCTGGAGGAGATGGGACTGGAGATCGAGTCGTCCCATCATGAAGTCGCCCCCGGCCAGCATGAAATTGATCTGCATTTCACCGAAGGGTTAAGGGCGGCTGACAATTTTATGACCTTTAAGCTTGTCACGAAGGCGATCGCGAAGAAACATGGCCTCCATGCCACCTTTATGCCGAAACCGATCTTCGGGGAGAACGGCTCCGGGTTGCACCTCCATCAATCCCTCTACCAGAACGGGGTTAATCTTTTTGCCGATCCCAATGACGAGGTCGGGATCACCGAACTAGCCCGGCACTATATTGCCGGTCTCATGCAGCATGCCCCGGCCCTGTGCGCTTTGGGGAACCCGACGGTTAATTCCTATAAGCGTCTCGTCCCAGGCTATGAAGCGCCGGTCGATATCACCTGGTCGGACCGGGACCGGAGCACTTTTATCCGGATCCCGGGGGCCGGCGGGCCGTCGGCGCGGGTCGAATTGCGGTTGCCGGACCCGGCGGCCAACCCCTATCTGATTATTGCCGCGGCGCTGAAAGCCGGCTTGGACGGGATCCAAAACAAAATGGACCCCGGGAAGCCGGTGCACGAAAGCGCTTACGAGTTAAGTCAGGAAGAAAGGCAAAAGCTAGGGATTAGAAGCCTCCCCGGCAGTCTGCGGGAAGCATTGGACTGCTTGGCCGAGGACCCGGTGATCCGGGGGGTCCTGGGTAAACATGCTTATGACCACTATATGAAGGCAAAGCTGATCGAGTGGGAGGTCTACCGGACCCAGGTTCACCAGTGGGAGATTGAACAGTATCTCGGAAATATCTGATTCCGGTCAAATCCGTTTAATTGATCATAGAGATTTATTCTCGGCGTCAAAGGATGTTGAGTGCGATGGAATTTGTGAAGATGCATGGTTTGGGGAATGATTTCATCATTGCCCGGGAGGGTCAGGCCGATCTCCCGGCGGAAAAATATGCGGAAGCGGCGCGGCGGCTTTGTGCCCCCCATTGGGGAATCGGCGCGGACGGCCTGGTGCTGATCGGACCGGATCCCGAATACGACTTACGGATGCGGATCTTTAATGCGGACGGCAGCGAGGCCGAGATGTGCGGGAACGCCATCCGTTGTGTGGCCAAGTATGCCTGGGAAGCAGGGCTTTGCCAAAAACTCCACCTGCGGATCGGCACTTTGGGCGGCCCGCGCGATACGACCCTCCTGATCGAGGGGAACCAGGTCACCGGGGTGCGGGTGGACATGGGGCGGCCGGTGCTTGCCGCGGAAAAGATCCCGGTCCGCTGGCCGGAAAGCCCGGTGGTGCGGGGGAAACTGACGGTGACGGGAGAGGAGTTCACCTTTACCGCCGTCTCGATGGGCAATCCCCATTGTGTGATTCTGGTTGAAGACGCGGCCGCTTTTCCGGTCAAGCAGTGGGGACCGTTGATTGAAGCGCATCCGCTTTTCCCGGCCAAGACGAATGTGGAGTTTGTGACGGTGGTCGATCCCCGGCGGGTGATCATGCGGGTCTGGGAACGGGGCGTCGGCGAGACGCTGGCGTGTGGCACCGGCGCTTGCGCGACGGCGGTCGCCTGTGTGCTCGAGGGTTTGACGGAACGCCGGGTGACGGTGCAGCTGGCAGGGGGCGACCTCTTGATTGACTGGCCGGCCGGCGACGGTCAAGTCTATATGACCGGCAGGGCGACACTGGTCTTTACCGGCCGGATGGCGATAAACTGGTAACCTGGACGCAAAGGAAGTGAGACTGATGGTGCAAGTCAATAGCAAAATGCAAACCCTCCCCCCCTATCTGTTTGCCCGGATCGAGCAGAAGATTGCCGAGGCGCGCGCGCAAGGGATCGATCTGATCAGCCTGGGGATCGGGGATCCGGATCTCCCGACCCCGCCCCATATTGTCGAGGCGATGACGGCGAGCCTGCAAAACCCGGCCAACCACCAGTATCCGAGTTCGGTCGGTTTATTAAGTTTCCGGCAGGCGGTAGCCGATTTTTACCAACGGCGTTTCGGGGTGGCGCTTGACCCGAAGACCGAGGTGGTCACCTTGATCGGTTCCAAGGAAGGAATCGCCCATATCTCCTTCTGTTATTTGGACCCCGGTGACGTGAGCCTGGTGCCGGATCCCGGCTATCCGGTCTACGGGATCGGTACGATGCTGGCCGGCGGGACCGCTTATAACATGCCTTTAACGGCAAAGAACGGTTTTAAACCGGTCCTTGCCGATATCCCGACTGCGGTGGCGAAAAAAGCGAAGCTGTTGTTCTTGAATTACCCCAACAACCCTACCGGCGCGGTGGCCGATCTCGCTTTCTTCAACGAGGTGGTCGCCTTTGCCCGGGAATATGATCTTTTAGTCTGCCATGACGCAGCCTACAGTGAAATTGCGTATGATGGATATCGTCCCCCCAGTTTCTTAATGGCGCCGGGGGCAAAAGAAGTTGGGATCGAATTTCACTCCGTCTCCAAGACTTATAATATGACAGGGTGGCGCCTGGGCTGGGCGTGCGGGAACCGGGAGGCGGTCGAAGTCCTGGGCCGCTTTAAATCGAATATCGACTCCGGCGTCTTCCAGGCAATCCAGGAAGCGGGTATTGCCGCGCTGTGCGGGGACCAAAGTTGTGTGGAGCAGATGCGCCGGATTTATCAGGAACGCCGGGACTTGGTCATCGCCGGCCTGCAGGCGATGGGGTGGCAGCCGGTTGCTCCCCGGGCCGGGATTTATATTTGGGTGCCGGTGCCGAAGGGCTTTACGACGGAGCAGTTTGCCGAACTGGTTTTGGAAAAGGCGCAGGTGATTATCACCCCGGGACGCGGATACGGGGAGCGTGGCGAAGGTTTCTTCCGGATCTCCCTGACGACCCCGACCGGCCGTTTGCGCACTGCCATGGAGCGGATGCAGGCCGCCCTGGGCCGGGTCGAGGTCTAACCGGTGGAAAACAAGCGCAGAGGAGGAGCATACCATGTCCATGACAGCGATTGTCGGCGTAAACTGGGGAGACGAAGGCAAGGGCAGAATCGTTGACTACCTGGCCGGGGAATACCAGATTGTCGTCCGTTATCAAGGCGGGAACAACGCCGGCCATACAGTAATTAACGACTACGGGAAGTTTGCCTTGAACTTACTGCCTTCCGGCATTTTTCACCCCGGGACGGTTAATGTTTTGGGGACGGGAACGGTCATTGATCTGGAGCACCTGGTGAAGGAGATCGAAGGAATCCGGGCCAGAGGGGTGCATATTGACGCCGGCAACTTGAAGATTAGCGACCGGGCGATCATCTGTTTTCCCTTTCACAAAGCCCAGGACCGGTTGGAAGAGGAGCGGTTGGGCAGCAAGAAATATGGTTCCACTGTGCGCGGGATCGCTCCGGTTTATGGGGATAAGTATCTGAAAAAAGGAATCCAGCTTGGCGAATTATTCTACCCCGAATATCTAAAGGAAAGACTCGCGACGGTTTTGGAGTGGAAGAACGCCGAACTGACCAAAGTCTACGGCGGTGAGGGTTATGGGCTGGATGAGATCTTGGCGTGGCTGGCCGAGTACGGCGAGAAGCTGAAGCCGATGATTACGGATACCACCACCTTCTTAAAGCAAGCGGTGAAAGAAGGCAAGAAGATCCTCTTTGAAGCGCAGCTTGGCGCCTTGCGGGATATCCATTACGGGATCTATCCGTTTACAACTTCCTCTTCCTCCTTGGCGGCCTTCGCCCCGGTTGGTGCGGGGATGTTCAGCCGGCCGCTGGAGCGGATCATCGGGGTGGTGAAAGCTTATTCCACTTGTGTCGGGGAAGGACCCTTCGTTACCGAACTCTTCGATGAGGTTGGCGACCGGTTGCGGCAGACCGGGGCGGAGTACGGCGCGGCGACCGGACGGCCGCGGCGGATCGGCTACCTTGATCTGGTCGCGACCAAATACGGGGCGGAGCTTCAAGGAGCGACCGAACTGGCCTTGACCAAACTGGATGTCTTATCCGGCGAGAAGAAGCTCAAAGTCTGTACCGGTTATGAGATCGACGGGGAAGTGACAACCACCTTCCCGCTTACCCCGTTGTTATACAAAGCCAAGCCGGTCTATGTCGAACTGGACGGCTGGGAGGAGGATATCTCCGCCGTGCGGACCTATGACGGCTTACCGGCCAACGCCCGCCGTTATATCGAGTATATAGAGGAGTGGCTGGAGCTTCCGTTCAAGTATATCTCGGTGGGGGCGAAGCGGGAGGAGATTATAGTGCGGTAGGGGCTGGGGCGCTTAGCTAAGATTACTTGCGAAGAAATTCAAATCGCCGGCGAACACCATTAGGCCCTCAGCGAAGGGAGTTACAGGTATGGGATTTGTGCGAAAGGGGGCGATTAGGAGGAGGATAAGGAGGAATTTTAGGTTAGATATTCCCACACTTTCGGGGAGGTGATTGTTGGCGTAAAAGAGTACTCACTTGACTCGCGTGGGCGAATGCTGGTGTATAAAAGGACACTCACACAACTTGAGAGGGAGGTGATTGTTGGGATCAAGGAAGTGGATTTTGAAAAAATTAATGAAGCGCCAGGACTTGGCAGTTGCCAAGTTGACGAGGTGGGGGATCTCGGAAGATTCGGCGGGTGACCCCCGGTTGGGCCACGACCGTTAAAGAATTCACAAAACCGTCTAGCGATGGACGGGACAAAAGATTCGGGTGGCTTAAGCTGCGTTTGTTCAAGTGTGATGGAAAAAAATGTAAATTGGCGAAAGTCCGCTACTGTTATAAATAAGGCTTGACTTGTCCCAAGCTATCAGCGGAGGGGGAAGTAGAAGCCCTATTCCTTTGTGCTTTCGATTTGACATTGCGTAATGGAGGTTATATAGATAAATGTGCGGAATTATCGGTTATGTCGGCTCCGGTGAGACGGTCTCCATCATCCTGGACGGGTTGGAGAAGCTGGAATACCGGGGTTACGATTCGTGTGGGATTGCCACCATTCAGAACGGGCGGATTAAAACCCGCAAAACGGTGGGGCGCCTGGCAACCCTCCGAAAGATGCTGGCGGTTAACGGGAAACGGAGTACAGCGGGGATCGGACACACCCGGTGGGCGACCCACGGGCGCCCGTCGGAGCGGAACGCCCATCCCCATCTGGATTGCAACCAGCGGCTTGCCGTCGTGCATAACGGGATCATCGAAAACTACCAGGAACTCAGGGAGCAACTGCAAAAAGAGGGACACATCTTTATCTCGGAGACCGACACGGAAGTAATCTCCCATCTGATTGAGGATTATTTCGAGGGTGACCTTTACACGGCGGTCCGGAGGACCGTCGGCCTGTTGCGGGGCTCCTATGCCTTTGCGGTGCTGTCGGTGGATGAACCCGACAAGTTGGTCGTCGCGCGGAAGTCCAGTCCGCTGGTGATCGGGCTGGGCGCCGGGGAAAATTTTATTGCTTCCGATATTCCGGCGCTGCTCGACAAGACCCGGAACATTTATATTCTGGACGATGATGAACTGGCGGAGGTTACGGCCGCCGCCGTGCGGATTACGAAGGCGGACGGGACCCCGGTCAGCAAAGAGGTCTTCCGGGTGGAATGGGACCAGGTTACGGCGGAAAAAAACGGCTACGACGATTTTATGTGCAAGGAGATCCACGAACAGCCGCAGGCCCTGCAGGAAACGATGGCCGGCCGGATTGACCTGGAAAAAGGGATCGTGGTCTTGCCGGAGATCAAAATTGGCCGGGAAGAACTGGCGGCGGTCCGCCGGATTCAGCTGGTGGCCTGCGGTACGGCCTATCATGCCGGGATGGTCGGCAAATATATCTTTGAAAAACTCCTGCGGATCCCGGCCGAAGTCGATCTGGCCTCCGAATACCGGTACCGCCAGGCGATTATCGGGCCGGAGGTCTTGACGATCGTGATCTCCCAGTCGGGCGAGACCGCCGACACGCTCGCCGCCTTGCGGCTGTC
This sequence comes from Bacillota bacterium, assembly GCA_029782135.1. Taxonomy (GTDB): domain Bacteria; phylum Bacillota; class UBA4882; order UBA10575; family UBA10575; genus JAAYGU01. The sequence continues at coordinate 4,254 of JAKOVI010000036.1, read as the reverse complement.
GCGGGAGAACGGCTCCAAAGTGCTGGGGATCACCAATGTGATCGGGAGTTCGGTGGCGCGGGAAGCCGATGAAGTCATCCTTACCCAGGCCGGGCCGGAGATTGCGGTCGCTTCCACCAAAGCCTATACCACCCAACTATTAAGCCTCTATTTGTTGGGGATTTACTTCGCGCAGGAACTGGGGACTTTGGACGAAAGCCTCCGGCGACAGCTCTTGGCGGAGATGTATCTCCTCCCGCGCCTCTTGGAGAAGACCTTGGTGACGGAGACCAAGATTAAGGAGTTTGCCGAGGATTTCAAGGCCAAGGAGAGCATCTTCTTTATCGGGCGGGGAATGGATTATCCAACGTCGATGGAGGGTGCTTTGAAATTGAAGGAGATCTCCTATATTAACGCCCAGGCTTATGCCGCCGGGGAACTCAAGCACGGGACCCTGGCCCTGATCGAAGAGGGAGTGCCCGTTTTTGCGCTGGCTACCCAACCCGATCTCTACGAAAAGATGCTGAGCAACATCAAAGAGGTGAAAGCCAGGGAGGCGACGGTGGTCGCACTGGTGAACGCCGGTGACTATGAGACGGAAAAATCCGTCGATTATGCTTTATATATCCCTAAAACACACCCCTTCTTCACGCCAATCCTCTCGGTGGTGCCGTTGCAACTCTTTGCCTACCATGTGGCGAAGGTTCGCGGTTGTGATGTGGATAAACCGAGAAATCTGGCGAAAAGCGTAACTGTGGAGTAAGCACGGAACGGGGGAAGGGAGGCGGAATCCCCGCCTCCCTTTTTCCGATCGTACCCGGACGAGGAATGGCCGGAAGCGGTAAGGCCAACGAAAAAGTGCATCGCCAAGTCCGGTTAATTTATCTGGCGCAATCCGGCCTGCCGGTGCTCGTACCGGAAAGAAATGAAGCTAATGGGACGGGGGTGAAACAATGATCGGGGTGATTGATTACAAAGCGGGGAATGCCCCGAGCGTGCTGAATGCGCTTCGTGCTTTAAATATTAAGGCGGAACTGGTCTCCACGCCGGAAGCGTTGCGTCCGTTAACAGGGATCATCCTGCCGGGAGTTGGTTCAGCCCGGGCGACGATGGACTCCTTGCGTGAGCTGCGGCTGATTCCCGCGTTGGAAGAGAAGGTTTTCGGGGAGAAAACCCCGTTTTTGGGGATCTGCATCGGGATGCAGATTTTAATGGAATACAGCGCGGAGGGGGAGACGCCCTGCCTGGGATGGCTGAAAGGGCGGGTGGAAAGGTTTGACGGCGCGGTCCGGATCCCGCAGATGGGTTGGAATGAGGTTGCTTTCCGGCGCCGCGATCCGATCCTTGCCAACTTAAAAGAAAAGGAGTATTTTTATTTTGTTAACTCGTATTATGTCCGCCCGGCGGCGGAAGAAGTGGTCCTGGCGACCACCAACTATGGCCGGGAGTTCTGTTCGATGCTGGCCTGGGGACCTCTGTATGCCACCCAGTTTCATACAGAAAAAAGTGGAGCAGCCGGTTTACAGCTGTTAAAGAACTTTGCTCTCCTGGCGGGGGGTGAGCGTGATGCTGACGAAACGTCTCATTGCCTGTTTTGATATGCAAAACGGGATGGTGACGAAGGCCCGGCAATTTCAGAATAATATCCCGATTGAGCGGGCAGAGGTGGTGGCCGACCGGGTTTACCGGGAGCAGATTGATGAGATCATTTTTTATGATATTACCGCCAGCGCGGAGCGGCGGAGGATCGATCTGGAAACCGTGAAGAAAGTGGCGCGCAGGGTCTTTGTCCCCTTTACGGTCGGGGGCGGCATTAAAAGCCTTGAGGAGATGTACCAGGTGCTCAAAGCGGGGGCGGAGAAGATCAGCATCGACTCGATGGCCGTCCGGTTCCCTGATTTAATCCGGGAAGGAGCCCAGGCTTTCGGCCGCCAATGTATCGTCTTAAGCATGCAGGTTAAACGGGTGGGAAAGAGCAGCAGGTTTCCCAGCGGTTATGAGATTATGATTGACGGGGCGCGAGTTGCGACCGGCCTTGATGCGGTAGCCTGGGCGCGACAGGGAGAGGAACTGGGCGCCGGCGAGATTTGCGTCAATAGTATCGATCAGGACGGGACCCATGCCGGGTATGACCTGGAGATCACGGCTTTGATCAGCAACAACGTGAATGTGCCGGTGATTGCCTCCGGCGGGGCTGGCCATCCTAGCCATGTCGCGGAAGTCTTCCAGAAAACCGGCGCCTCGGCGGCGATCATCAGTTCCATGCTCTATTCCCCGTTGCTGCCGCGGAATTACTCGGTACGGGAGATCAAAGACTACCTGGCAGCCCGCCGGCTTCCGGTCCGCCCGTGGGTGGAAGCGGATTTTAATTAGGATTCGGTGGGGAAATTGTTTCCCGGTTTTTGGCCAGACAAGCGTTTTTCAGATCCGCGATCCGGTCGGATAACCTTGATACAATTTTGAGTTATAGGGGGAGGACAATGGCGAAGTTTATCTTTATTACCGGAGGTGTAGTATCCTCTTTAGGAAAAGGGATTACCGCGGCGTCGATTGGGAGGATCTTAAAGAGCAGAGGGGTTAAAGTAACCATCTTAAAGTTTGATCCCTACATCAATGTTGACCCGGGAACGCTGAGCCCTTACCAGCATGGCGAAGTCTTTGTTACGGACGACGGCGCGGAGACCGATTTGGACATCGGGCATTACGAACGGTTTATCGACGAGAGCTTATCGAAGAATAACAACGTGACGGCCGGCAAAATCTACTGGTCGGTCATTAATAAAGAGCGGAAAGGCGAATTTTTGGGTGGTACCGTACAAGTCATCCCCCATGTCACCAATGAGATTAAAGCCCGCATTAAACTGGTTGCCGACGAAAGCCAGGCCGACGTTGTGATTGTCGAAATTGGCGGGACGGTTGGTGATATTGAAAGTCTCCCGTTTTTGGAAGCGATCCGGCAATACAAGACCGATGTTGGCCGTGAAGATGTAATGTATATCCATGTGACGCTCGTTCCTTATATCCCGACTGCGGCCGAGTTAAAAACGAAACCGACGCAACATAGTGTTAAAGAACTGCGGGGGATCGGGATCCAGCCCGATGTGATTGTCTGCCGGTCCGGGAAACCCCTTTCCGATGACTTAAAGGCAAAAATTGCGCTCTTCTGTGATATTGATCAAGAGGCGGTGATCTCCAACCCGGACGTGGAGACCATCTATGAAGTGCCGCTTTGGTTTGAAGAAGCCGGCCTGGGCGAACTGATCATTAAACGGCTCGGGTTACAATGCGGGCAGCGGGATTTGGTAATTTGGCAGGAATTTGTGGAGAAGATTAAAAACCCCCGTTTTACGGTGGATATTGCCCTGGTCGGGAAATATGTCTCCCTCCCCGATGCTTACTTGAGTGTGGTGGAAGCTTTGCACCATGCCGGGGTAGCCCACGAGACCGCCGTCCGGATCCATTGGGTCGACTCCGAAAAGATCGAGACCGAAGGGGCAGAGCAGTTACTGGCCGGGATGGACGGCATTCTGGTCCCGGGTGGTTTCGGTTACCGGGGGGTGGAAGGGAAGATCCGCGCCGCCGGCTTTGCCCGGGAACAAAAAATCCCCTATTTGGGGATCTGTCTTGGCCTCCAGTGCGCGGTGGTTGAATTCGCCCGGCATGTCTGCGGTTTGACCGGGGCGAATTCGACGGAATTCGAGCCGGAAACGGCGCATCCGGTGATCGATCTCCTGCCCGAACAGAAAGGGATCAAAGACTTGGGCGGGACGATGCGGCTCGGCATTCAACCCATCCGCCTTCTGCCCGGGAGTAAAGCACACGCGTCCTACGGCCAAGAGGTTATCCACGAACGCCACCGCCACCGTTACGAGGTGAATAACCGCTACTTTGAAGAGTTTAGAAAACACGGCTTGCTGATCAGCGGGGTGCTGGCCGACCGAGATCTGGCGGAGGTCGTGGAGATTTCCGGCCATCCGTGGTTCGTTGCCGCGCAGTACCATCCGGAGCTCAAATCCCGGCCGCACAAACCCCATCCGCTTTTCCACGGTTTCGTCGGTGCGGCTTTAGAACACTGCAAGCAAAAATAAATAATGTAGAATAAAGAAAAAATCCGGAAACCGGATTTTTTCTTGTCTCAGAGACCAAAAATGCGGGAGAAAACAGGAGGAAAAGGCAAGGGTTGACCTTCTTATTGAGCTGGTTTATATTTGATTACCAACTCGGGTTGATTTGTCTCTTTTTCTCCAGGGGCCCAACTGGTCAGATAACTTATAT
>JAKOVI010000017.1 GCA_029782135.1 Bacillota bacterium | reverse complement strand
TTCCACAACCAGAATTTTCGGCGCTTGGTTAATGATCATCCCCTCCATAATGGGCTAAGGCTGCTGCAGTTCGACGACGGCTTCCTTGAAGGTCTCCTGCACGGTATCGGAGCCACAATGATCATAGATTGCTTTGCCCTTTTATTTTCTAGTTGGCTCGCTTCCTAGTTTATCATAGAAAACCTGTTAATAGTAAACTTTTGCCCTTTATATGGTTTTATAAGCAAACCCCCTGCCGAAACCTTCGGCAGAGGGTTTGCTCTAAGACGCTAAAAATTTTTCTCCTCTTGTTGCCAATCTTCTTTTACATTTTTAAGCAGTCGCTCACGCCGGCTACCGCCAGCTTGAGCCAAGTGATTAAAACTTGAAGCCAGATGTTTCGACAAGCATCAAAGGCATTATCTAGAGAGAATTGTTACTTCTTGCTAAATACATCGGTATAAGCCCCGCCGGCAGTTTCATAAACGGCAATGGGATTGTCTTTTTCTCTAATCTCGACATTGAACCTCAGATTGTTTCCATCCCATTGTCCATGGCTGAGTTTTACCGTTCCACCCTCATCAGCGTCATTCCCGGCGTCGACGAAAAGAAAGGCTTCCTTGCCGTATTGCTGTACCTTGATTGAATCTCCCCCCATTGCAGTGGGGTCCCATTTCTGAGTAATTGCGATTTCCCCGCCTGCAAGCACTGTGCATTTTACCGAACCCTTGAAATGATGGATCTTCGTTCCAATCATGGTCTCCTCACTTTCCAGAAACTCGGAAATAGTAAATTCCACAGACGGGACAACATGTGCAGGTGAGACCCATGTTCCAATGTATGCTGTTAAATCAATTTCTCCGGGTTCTCCTGAGCCTCCGTTTCCACTCGGTCTTGAACCGCCTCCACACCCGGAGAAAACGAGAGTAAGAACAGTTAGTGCCAAAACCATGGTCCAAAAACCGCTAGTTTTAAGCAAACCTTTCACTTTCATACCCCCCCAATTTTGATTTCCAGCAGAAGCGCAGCATTCTTGTTCTTGCTAGCTAATTGCTAATTAATCACCACATTTGCTGCGCAAAATTTGTTCTGCCAAATAAAATTATACTTGGTAAAACTAAACAAAAAATCAACAACCAGCTATCCCCGGGTTTAAAAAAATTGATTTCTAATTGATATTCACCCAACCAATCAGTCTTAGTTGCCTGTCTTCAGCCCTGGTCTTTTCGTTTAATTGATATCCCATAAAGCCAATGATTCCAGAAATGTATCATCCTGTGCCCTACTATAAATCCTCACCTCGTCAATACTGCCGCTGAAGAAGGAGGTGCCGTCGCCTTTAGCGCCGATGAGACAAAAGTCGCTGGGGCCGCCGTCCTTGAAGACCTGATCGGTTAACCCCGCCCACATTCCACTATGCTTAGCGTTTATATAAAATATAAGGTTACCGCGGTCCCGGGTAACAGCCACATGCACCCATTGGCCTGTGGGCACGCTATCGATGGATTTTTTTGTACCGCTGGTGCCATCTTCCAACTCATAGGTTAAACCAAGTTTTCCTTCGCTGTTGACAAAGAAGTAGAACTTGCCATTATCACCGCTATAATAAATGACGCTTTCCGTTTCCGGCAATTCGTTTAGTTTAATCCAAGCGGCAACAGTCATGGTGTTGCCGGGGGCCTCAAAAGTCGCCGGCAGTTTGACGAAGTCATCTTTTCCGTCAAAGGATAAAGCGTTATTCCCGCGGTCAAAACGATCGCTTGTTCCGCTGGGGCCGGATAAGGAACCGTCCTTATCCCCGTGGGCGTCATCAGCATTTCCGTTCAGTTTATAATAGGCTTGCAAACCAAATTCGTTTGCCATCTTCAGATCCTTGGTAACCATCTCCTCATCGGAGGAGATCGTAAAGCGGAATTCCAGGGTGGCGTAGTTATCCATACTTACTTCCGCCAGGTAAGTTCCAGGACCTAAAGGAATGGAGTAATTGCCTGAAGTATCAGTAATGCTAAAATTATCGCCCACCCCGACTCTAATCCCGGAGCGCGGCATACCTTCGGCAAGTATCTGCCCGCAAATACCACTGGCGATTTCCGGCATTAACTCAAAATTAACAGGAACCGCCTTGCCTTCCGCGACCGTCTGAGGTCTGGACGCAGATACGAATCCTTCTTTTGCCGCCGTAACCGTATAAGTTGTCGGAACCGGAGCGGGAACCTTAAGCGTGTATTTTCCTTCATTATCGGTGAGAACCGTACTGGTAACAGGCAATGTAGAAATCGTGGCGCCGGGGATCGGGGTTCCTTTGCCGGAGAGGGTGACCGTACCGTAAATGGTTCCTGTTGGTTCCGAACCGTTGCCTCCGTTGCCTCCATTCCCTCCGTTACCTCCGTTACTGCCACTTTTACCGCAGCCGGAGAGGACAACTGCTAAAACGAGAATCACCGTTAAACAACAAAGAATAAACTTTTTCATTTTTAAAAACCTCCTTTCACCTTACTAATCAGAATCAATTTAACAAATTCCTCTCAACAAATACTAAACAAGCACGTAAAAGGCAATTCCATAAGACTGGGTCATTTTGACCACATCGATTATGATCACTCCCGCGCTCTCCTCAAGATTTTTCTCGATCACAAAAAACCGTGCACGTGCGCAACGGTTCGATCCCCATAAAAGAGACGCCGCCGGAATTTACAAGAAATACCGGCGGCGTCACCGCTTAGGCCGACAAATTGACGATCCAATGGTCAGTCTTACCGATTTATGCTAGATTTAATAAACTGATTGATATTTAAAGCATGAGAGCATAATTTTGGTGAAGAAGGTTATTTTTTATAGGGATTAAACCGCTTGAGGCTTAGCGAATTAGTCACCACGGAGACCGAACTGAAGGCCATAGCGCCACCGGCGATGATTGGGTTCAACAAGCCCAGAGCGGCAAAGGGAATCCCGAGCGTGTTATAGATAAAGGCCCAGAATAAATTCTCCTTGATTTTGCGCATCGTCCGCCGGGAGAGGCGAATGGCGGCGGGAATGGTCAGCAGATCACCCCGCATCAGCGTGATATCGGCGGCCTCCATCGCCACGTCCGTCCCGGTTCCGATCGCCATCCCGATGTCGGCGGTGGCGAGGGCAGGCGCGTCGTTGATCCCATCCCCCACCATGGCGACCACTTTCCCTTGCTTCCTCAGCTTCTCTACTTCTTCCGCCTTGTGCTCGGGCAGCACCTCGGCCAGGAGATTGGTGATCCCGACCTGTTTCCCGATCGCCGCGGCGGTGCGCCGGTTGTCACCGGTGATCATATAGACCTCGATCCCCATCCGCTGCAGTTCGGTAATGGCTTCCTTGGAGGTCTCCTTCACGGTATCGGAGACCGCAATGATCGCAACCAGCCTTTGGTCGACCGCCATCAGCATCGCGGTTTTTCCTTCATCCTCCAACCTGGCGATGGCCTGTTCGCTGGCTCCCAGGTCAATCTCCTGCTCGACCATCAGCTTCCTGGTCCCGAGATAGATCTCTTTCCCCTCGACCACCGCCCTGACCCCGCGGCCGGGAATCGCCGTAAACTGCTCCGGATCGGGGAGACTCCCGTATTCTGATTTCCCTTTTTCGTAAATGGCGACTCCCAACGGGTGTTCGGAACTTTTCTCCGCCATCGCCGCCAAACGCAGAATTTCATTAGCATCCAATTCCCCTACGGAGAGGATATCCGTCACCTCGGGCTGGCCTTTCGTGATCGTCCCGGTTTTATCCAGGACCACCGTATTGATCTTATAGGCCATCTCCAGGTGTTCGCCGCCTTTGATCAGGATCCCGTTGTCCGCCCCTTTCCCGGTACCGACCATGATCGCCGTCGGGGTGGCAAGGCCGAGGGCGCAAGGACAGGCGATCACCAGTACGGAAACGGCGTTGACAATCCCCGCCGTTAAATCACCGGCCACCAGCGACCAAAGGAGAAAGGTAACCGCCGCAATTCCGATCACAACCGGGACAAAAACCCCGGCCACCTGGTCGGCAATCTTCTGGATCGGCGCTTTCGAGCCTTGTGCATCCTCCACCAGCTTGATGATCTGGGCGAGGACCGTATCTTTACCTATTTTCGTTGCCTCAAACTTAAAGGTGCCGTATTTATTGAGCGTCGCCCCAACGACCGGATCACCGGCTTTCTTCTCCACCGGGAGGCTTTCACCGGTTAGCATCGACTCGTCAATCGCCGAGTTCCCCTCGATAATCTTCCCGTCGACC
>JAKOVI010000117.1 GCA_029782135.1 Bacillota bacterium | reverse complement strand
GCTATAAGCGGAAAAACGGGCGATCAATAACCCGGCCCAGGCTAAAGGAAGCCCTGGGAGAACTGGAAGAAAACTCCCGAAGAAACCTATCAACAACGCCCCTCCAGCGAAGATGAGAAGAATCGTATCCTTGTTCATCGGCGCTTGACCCCTTCTTTCTCAATCCCCTAAAACCTAAGCCCCGCTCGCGGTCCGAAGCAGGGATTGCCCTTCCCTCAACTAAGAATTAAAGCTCTTCGGAGGCATCTTCCGCCATGACCGGTGGTTTTTGGGCCGCCGGAAGAATGATCGAGATGCGGGTACCGATCTCCAAGCGGCTAATCACCTCAAAATGGCCAGCATGGTGTTCAACGATCCAGCGGGCAATCGCGAGCCCCAGCCCGGAACCACCGGTCTTCCGGGCCCGCGACTGGTCGGAGCGGTAAAAACGGTCAAAGATCCGGGGGACATCCTCCGGGGGGATCCCGATCCCGTTATCCTGGACCTGGATTTTGACCGTCTCCTCTTCTTTGAACACCTGCAGCCGGATCATCCCCCCGCCCGGGGTATATTTAATACTATTATCCACCAGAACCCGCAGGGCTTGTTTGATTAACTGTTGGTCCGCTTCGATCCAGGCCGGACCGGCGAGCCGGGTTTCATAGGTATGCACCGGATCAATCAGCCGGGCATCCCGGACGATCTCTTCCACGACTTTACAGCAGTCAAAGGCAGTTCTCTCCAGGTGGATGGTCTCATTGTCGCCGCGGGCCAGAAAAAGCAATTGCTCGACCAGAATTTTCATATTCTCGGTCTCGCTTTTGATCGCGTCAATCGCTTCTTGCATCGTCTGTTCATCATGCTTTCCCCAGCGGTCCAGGAGGTTGGCATAACCCTGAAGCACGGAAATCGGCGTCCGCAGTTCATGGGAGGCATCGGCAACAAAGCGGACCTGCGATTGATAAGCCTGACGAATACGGTAAAGGAGATCATTAATCGCCGCCGCCAGATCTTTCAGCTCTTCCTGCGTGGTCTCCACCGACAACTGGCGGTTCAGTTGTTTGGGATCGATTGTGCTAATCACACCGGCCAGCCGTTTAATCCCCGCTCCGGAGGCCCGCAGGGCGCTCATCTCCTGTTGAATGCTGCGGGCCGCTTCTGCCATCTCCGTCAAGGGTTGTAAAGTACGCCGGATTACTCTGGTGTTGGTCCTGATTCTCCCGAAAAAATAAAGCAGCTCAAAACCGAGGAAAATCAGCAGGATCAAGAGGGAAAGGCGAAGTTCGGGCCCGAGGGCATAAGAGATACGGTACCAGGCGTCACCCTCCCTCAGCGTCAGGTGATAAGTCGCTGCCAACACCCGTTCATCGAGCCGCTGGTTGGTCCCGGTTCCGGGAATGACAAGCCGGCGCCTGACCCCCGCCCGGTTCAGCGGGAGCAGTGATTGAAAGAACGGGGGGAGGAGCAAACCTTCTTCCCCATCCTCGACGGCGCGGATCTGATACCCGGTGGCCGCCGCAGCCGCGTCCGTAAATACAGGTTCACTGAGGCCATAAGCGGCAAGAAGACAGCCGGCTCCGCTCTCTGCTTTCCAGAGCGTGCTCCCCACCAGCAGCAGGCTGAGCAGGAGATTGAGCGAGAGGAAAACGGAGAGGAGCATCCCCAGCATGCGCAGGTTAAGTTTTAAAGCCAGTGAAAAGCGGATTCGATCGGTAAAATTGCTTCCAGAGCCGTGCAGCTTTGTTTCCTTATTCATCTTTAATTATATACCCAACTCCCCGTACGGTATGGATGACTTTAAGCCCGAAAGGCTCCTCAAGCTTGGCGCGGAGGTAACGGATATAAACATCGACCACGTTCGTTTCCCCTTCAAAATCGTACCCCCAGATCCGTTCCAGCAAGACTTCGCGTTTGAGGACAATGTTTTTGTTTTCCAAGAGGAATTGCAGTAAATCAAACTCTCTTTTGGTCAGTTCGACCGGTTCCCGCCCGACCGTACACTCGCGCCGTACAGGATCGAGCCGGATCATTCCCGCCGTCAAAACCGCCGGCGCCTGAGCTGTACTCCGGGTCTTCCGGAGGACGGCACGAATCCGGGCCAGCAGTTCTTCAATGGCAAAGGGTTTCGTAATATAATCATCGGCGCCGCTGTCCAGTCCGGTCACTTTGTCGACGACCGTATCGCGCGCGGTCAGGAGGATCACCGGGACAGCGGAGAACTGGCGGAGGCGCCGGAGGACTTCAAGCCCGTTAAGGCCGGGCAACATAATGTCTAGAAGAATAAGATCGAAGGGATGGGCTTTGGCCAGCGCCAAGCCCTCCCTTCCGTCGAATGCTTTCTTGACCTGATACCCTTCGAACTCCAATTCGAGCTCGACAAAGCGGGCAATTTTCTCTTCGTCTTCAATGATCAGAATGCGCTCCATCGCTTTCACCCTTATGCGTCTTCCCGTCTCTCGTGATATTCTCGACGGCGTTCACTACGGAATCAACCGCCCTTACCGTTGCCTTGGCGACGTTTTCCATCGCCTCATTCACTTCCGGTTTATCGAGGTCGGGTCCGAGAAACCGGTACCGGTAGCCACAGAAGAGGCCGGCGATGAGTAAAGGCACCACAATCCAAAAAGCAAAGAGCAGCAGAAGGACTAAGACGGTGACGGGAAAAATCATAATCCGCTTTTCATCTTTAAGTACTTCAAAACTGTTGATGTTCCCCTTGTGGATTATTCTACCACACCATTGTAAAAAGGCCGCTACCTTGTCCCCAAAAGTTGAACCATTGGCCTTGTTTCTTTTCCTTTCCCGGGTCTGCTCCCGGCGGTGGCCATTGGCGTCCTGTTCTTCTTCCCGGGAATTATAATACCCTCCCCCCGCCGGCGCCTTGATCTTGTTCTGTTTTTCCAGATTGAGCACTGCCTGCAGCAGATCACCGTTGGTTTCTTCCAAGGCTTTTTTCGCCTCTTCATAAGAAATGTTGGCATACTCGCGTAGCTTTTGGACTTGTTCAAAATCGATCATTAATTGATACCCCCTTGGTTATTTGTTACGTTCAGCATAGCAGCAAATTATTTGAGGGTCATTTAAGCAAGATTAGAATTTGATTAGAAAGAGGCGTAGCCAAATTTCTGCGCCAGGCAGGACATCATCTGCAGCAAGGGACAGAAAAGCGCCCCCAACCAAACTGAGGGCGCCAGTTTAACTTAGAGCTCGCCACCGAAATCTTCATTAAATTTGGCCACCAATCTGCTTTGCCAGTCCGAAACCGGCTCTAACCGTCCGAAGAAGAAACGAAGGACAGCCGGTTCTTCAACAAATGTCAGCCCTTCAATCAGTTTGCGGTTTTCATAAAGCCAACAAATCCGGTCGATTGCATATTTAACTTGTGACAGGGTGAAGACCCGGCGCGGAAGGGCTAAGCGGACCAGTTCCATATCGGCCAACTTCTCCCGCCCGTTCTCATCCCTGCTTTCCGAAAGGGTTCCGCGTTCCATCCCCCGGATACCACTGGCAATATAGAGGGCAACCGCTAATGCCCCCGCCGGGTACTGATTTTGGGGAATATGCTCAACAAACCGGCCGGCATCCAGGTGGCAGCCCAATCCACCGGCCGGTGTCACAACCGGAATTCCCTGTTTTTGCAGTTCATTAACCATATATGCTATAAACTGTGGCCCGTGACTGATCATCGCCTCGTCCATAGTCTCCTCCAACCCAACCGCCAGGGCTTCCATCTCCCGGACCGACATCCCACCGTAGGTTAAGAAACCTTCATAAAGCGTTACAAATTCCCGCATGGCATGGTAGGCCTCATAACTACTGGTACAAAGACCGCCGCCCCGGACGCAGCCAAGCTTACGGGCAGAGAAATAAATAATATCGGAACAGTCGGCGATCCTCCGTGTGATCTCCCGAATCGATAACCCACGGTAAGCGGCTTCCCGTTCTTTGATAAAATAGAGATTATCAGCCAGCAAACTGGCATCCAAGACCAGCATAATTCCGTATTCATCACATAGCCGCCGGACCGCCCGGAGGTTGTCTAAAGAGAAAGGTTGTCCGCCAATCAGGTTGGTTCCTGCTTCCATCCGGACAAAAGGAATCCGCTCAGCTCCGTATCTCTCAAACAAAACCCGTAATTTATTGAGATCAACATTCCCCTTAAACGGGTAATCACTCGTCACTTTCAATCCTTCGTCACAGATGACTTCTTCCACCGTCCCCCCGTGTAAAACAATATGTGCTTTCGTAGTGGTAAAATGATAGTTCATCGGGACAACGGTACCCGGTTTAACAAAGGCATTGGCAAGAATATTTTCGCAAGCGCGTCCCTGGTGTGCTGGTAAGAAATAATCTTTCCCAAAGATTTCCTTGATTTTCTTTTCCACTTTGTAAAAGGTTTCCGACCCGGCATAGCTGTCATCGGCCACCATCATCGCTGCCAGCTGCTGGTCACTCATCGCGTTTACCCCGCTATCGGTCAACATATCAAGAAAAACATCACGGTTCTTCAATAAAAAAGTGTTGTTCCCGGCTTTCGTAATTGCCTCCAAGCGTTGTTCGACCGGGATGAGGCTTAATCTTTGCACAATCCGTGTCTTGTGCATTTCCAATGGGATTTGTTCTCCGTGGTAAAACCTTACTACCGTCATTCTTATCCCCCTTGTTTTTTTACTTTGTTGCAGAAAATCCTACCATCCTTCTCAACTTGCAATAGTTAAATTATAGCTGATCACCATCACAAAAGCAATTTTCGTTCCAAAAATTTCTTTCTCAACAAATGAAGCTCCGGCTTCTGCCGGAGACTAGTTATTTAAACTGTAAACGATAGAGTTGGGCATAAATCCCGTTCCGCGCTAACAGTTCTTCATGGCTGCCCTCTTCCGCAATCCCGTCCTCGGCCAAGACCAGAATCCGCCGGGCATTTTTAATCGTCGACAAACGGTGGGCAATCACGAAGGTAGTCCGGTTTTTGGCGAGTGCTTCCATCGAATCCTGGACCACTTTTTCACTTTCATTATCCAGTGCGGAGGTTGCCTCGTCAAAGATCAAAATCGGCGGGTTCTTCAAAAAGACCCGGGCAATACTGAGCCGCTGCTTCTGTCCGCCGGAGAGTTTCACTCCCCGTTGGCCGATGTACGTTTCGTAGCCATTAGGGAGCGCCATTATAAACTCATGGGCATTGGCCTTCTTCGCCGCTTCGATCACCTCTTCTACGGTCGCATCCGGTTTCCCGTAGCGGATATTCTCCAGCACGGACCCGGCAAAGAGATAAACATCCTGTTGGACAAGGCCAATCTGTTGCCGTAAGAATTTCAGTTTGATCTCCCGGATATCCACGCCATCCAGTGTAATCCGGCCTTCTGTTACCTCATAAAAGCGTGGAATCAGGCTGCACAGAGTAGTCTTCCCTACCCCCGACGGTCCGACCAGGGCGACATATTCACCGGCGTTCACCTTTAAATTGACATGGGAGAGTACATCGGTCGCCGTACCAGGATAACGAAAAGAGACATCAATAAATTCGATCTCTCCTTTCACTTCCGGCAAAGTCACGGCGTGCTTGGCATCGACAATATCGGGAGCAATCTGCAGCAACTCGTAAAAGCGGTCAAACCCGGAAAGCCCGTTTTGGAACTGTTCTCCGAAGTTTACCAATTTCCGGATCGGATCTAAAAAGGTATTGATGTACAGTAAAAAGGTGACCAGATCCAAGGTATTAACCCGGCCGCTCCGGATGAAGAGGGATGCCGCCAGGACAACCGCCACATAAATCATAGAGCTAAAGGCGCTAATCCCGCTATGGTACCGCCCCATATAATAATAACTGTCCTTCTTGCTCTCCACATAGCGTTGGTTATTATACCGGAACTTCTCGATCTCCAGGTGCTCGTTGGCAAAGGACTTGACCACCCGTACCCCGGAGATACTGTCCTCAATCCCCGCATTGATCTCCGCGATCTTCGCCCGGTTCATCTGGAAAGCCCGGCGCATCTTCCGGTTATAAAAGTAGGCAAAGTAGAACATTAAAGGAATGAAACTAAACACAATCAAGGTTAACTGGTAATTGATGGTCATGAGAATGACGAACGAACCGCTCAACTTCACGGCGGAAATCAGGATATCCTCGGGACCGTGATGGTACAGTTCAGTGATTTCAAACAAATCGTTGGTAATGCGCGACATCAATTGGCCAGTCTTTTGGTTGTCGTAGTAACTGAACGACAACTTTTGAATATGTTCAAAAAGCTCATTGCGCAGGTCATACTCCATCTTCGCACCCATCAGATGCCCATAATAAGTGATAAAGAAGTTGCAATAGTACTCCACAACCGTCATCAGCACCATCGCCACCGCCACAAACAGGAAAGGGGTAAGCGTCGCCGGTAAAGGCGGCTGCAGCAATTCAGTCGCGATATAGCGGATAATCAAGGGGAAAACCAGGTTAATCCCGGCGGCGATCAAGGCGCAGGTTAAATCAAGCGTCAGGATTTTGAGATAGGGGCGATAATAGGAGAAAAACTTTCTCATCTTTGGGCTCATCTATACTGTTCCTCCAACCTCAGCATATAATCCACGAAAAACCAATCTCATTGTATGCCCAAATTACATACCGGTCAAGATTGTTAAATCTTTTTCACCCTTACCGGCTTGACTGTTTTTCCGGCTTGGAAAAGTCGTTATGAAATGGTAAGATAATATTAATCGCATTCTATAGGGAATACCTTCATTACCTTTAAATAATAAACAGGTTGGTGATGATCAATGCTCCGAATTGGGGTGCGCGCCCATGATTTTGGGAAGGGAACTCCCGAAGAGCTCGCCAAAAAGATCGCCGAAAAAAAAGCCTCCTATATTCAACTGGCGTTGGGGAAAGCCCTTGCCGGAATGAACACCGGTCCCGGGACCATCAACCCCGGTATGGCCCATTATATTAGGGATACCTTCGCGCGTTACCAGATTCACATTGCGGTCCTTGGGTGTTATATCAACCCGATCCATCCCGACCCGGTGGAAAGAAGAAAAGCGCTGGATCGTTTTAAAGAACATCTCCGTTTTGCCCGGGATTTTGGCTGCAGCATAGTCGGGACGGAAACCGGGACGGTGACACCTGATTTCTCATACCACCCGGACACCCACAGTGCCAAAGGGTTCGAACTTATTTTGGAAAGCGTCGCCGAACTGGTGGCCGAGGCGGAGAAGTTTGGGGTCTTTGTCGGGATCGAAGGGGTAACCAAACATTCGGTCTCCACCCCGGA
>JAKOVI010000112.1 GCA_029782135.1 Bacillota bacterium | reverse complement strand
TCATTATGCTTACCGCTGACCCGCAAGACTTTTTGGGAGTTAGCCGCCCGCTTGTAGGGCCGGATCCCCGTCCCTAAAAACACGTCTTTAAACTGGTTCATCCCGGCATTCGTAAAGAGCAACGTCGGGTCATTCGCCGGTAACAAGGAGGAACTACGAACAAAGGTATGTCCCTTCCCGACAAAAAAATCGACAAATTCGCGCCGGATCTCATTCGCACTTTTCATTCCCAATCTCTCCTTAAATCTTGTCCCTTACTCAGTTCGCCCGATCACAGATGTGGAAATTCTTTCGTTTTAAGATTACCCAAACCTTTCTTCCCAGGTAAGCCCGGTTTCATCCGGATTCAAGTGGGATCAATATGTACTTTCCCCTGCTTAGCTTTCACCTGATCAGTAATTATGATTAATTCTACAAAAAAAAGGCCTCCCCTGCAAGAGGGCAGGCCTTCAGGAAATTCACTTCCCGGCTCGATACTTGAAAAACTCGAGCGCCGGTTCGGGGAAAAGGATATAAGTAAGGACATCCTCTTCCTGTTCGTAATATTCATAACCCTTGGCAAACAACTCTTTGCGTGCTTCTTCAAGACGGGGCGGCAGGTCATCAGCAGGCCGGTATGTAATCGGCTCTTCATCGCCGATAATGAGCTTTTTCACTTCCGGATCGATCGGCACCGGCGGGCGTCCGTAGTAACCGCGGACGTATTCTCTAATCTCCTTCGGTACAACACTATACCGTTTTCCGGTCAAGACATTCAAGACAGCCTGCGTCCCAACCATCTGACTGGTCGGCGTCACCAACGGCGGGTAACCCAACTCGGCACGGGTCCGCGGTACCTCGGCCAACACCTCGTCATAGCGGTCCAAAGCATTCTGCGCCTTCAACTGGTTAACCAGGTTGGAGATCATCCCGCCGGGGATCTGGTAAGAGAGCACCGCCGTATCAACTTTTCGCGGCCCTTCCAGTGACTTGTATTTTTCGGAAATATCTTTAAAATGCTGGTTAATTGGTTCAAGAGCCGCCAAATCCAGGCCGGTATCATAGGGTGTCCCCTGTAACGCCGCCACCAACGATTCGGTCGGCGGTTGCGATGTCCCCATCGCCAGAGCGGAGAGGGCGGTATCAACCACATCGGCGCCGGCTTCAATCGCCTTCAAGTATGTCATTGAGGCCATCCCGCTTGTATAGTGACAATGAACTTGCACCGGTAGCCCGACTTCAGCCTTCAGCTTTTTCACCAGCTCTTCCGCCACAAATGGCATGAGCAAGCCGGCCATATCCTTGATACAAATCGAATCGGAGCCGAGCGCTTTCAGTTCTTTCGCAAGCTTGATATAGGAATCGATATTATGGACCGGGCTAATCGTATACGAAATCGTCCCTTGCACATGGGCGCCGGCTTCTTTGGAAGCCCTGATCGCCGTCTCCATATTGCGCACATCATTTAAGGCATCAAAAATCCGGATAATACTAATCCCATTGTCCACCGCCCGTAGGCAGAACTCACGTACGACATCGTCGGGGTAATGCTTATAGCCCAAAATATTCTGCCCGCGCAGCAACATCTGGAGCGGCGTCTTTTTGATCACAGCCTTTAAGCGGCGGAGACGAACCCAGGGATCTTCTTTGAGGAAACGCAGACAAGAATCGAAAGTCGCACCGCCCCATGCTTCTAAGGAATGATAACCAATCTCATCGATCTGCTCGGCGACTTTCAACATATCTTCAGTCGTCATCCTGGTTGCCCAGAGCGACTGGTGGGCGTCACGAAAAATGGTTTCGGTGATTCCTACACGATGTGCCATCCTTATTCACCTCTTCAATCTTAGTCAATGAACGTCTGGTTCAATGAATGTCTTTGCCTTGACCTTAACCCAGGACTGCCAACAGGACACCGGCCGCCACCGCGGAACCAATCACCCCGGCAACATTCGGCCCCATCGCATGCATCAAGAGATAATTACCGGGTCTTTCCTCGGCGCCGACCTTTTGCGCGACCCGGGCTGCCATCGGTACTGCCGATACGCCGGCCGCGCCGATCAAGGGGTTAATCTTTCCTCCGCTTAGTTTACACATGACACGACCGAATATTAATCCGCCAATCGTCGCGAAAACAAAAGCAAACAAACCGAGAAGAATAATTTTAATCGTTTCCCCCGTTAAAAAGGCCTCAGCATTGGCTTTCGCCCCGACGGTTAACCCGAGAAAAATTGTAACAATATTAATCAATTCATTCTGCGCCGTTTCCGACAAACGTCCGGTGACCCCTGATTCACGCAACAGGTTACCCAGCATTAAGGAGCCGAGCAAAGGGGCGGCTGACGGCAGCAAAAGCGAGCCGACCGCAGTCACCATAATCGGAAAGAGGATCTTCTCCGTCTTCGAAACCGGACGGAGCTGTTCCATGACAATCGCCCGTTCTTTCGCCGGTACCAACAACCTCATCAACGGCGGTTGGATAATCGGGATCAATGCCATATAAGAATAAGCAGCAATCGCGATCGGTCCCAGAAGATCAGGTTTTAATCTGCTCGTCAAATAAATCGCGGTCGGACCGTCGGCACCGCCGATGATCCCAATCGAAGCCGCCGCCGGCAAATCAAACCCCAAGACAACCGCACCCAAAAGCGCCGCAAAAATACCGAGTTGCGCCGCTGCTCCGAGAAGAATACTCTTCGGGTTCGCCAATAACGGCCCAAAATCGGTCATCGCCCCAATACCCAGGAAAATGAGCGGGGGATAGATTCCCAAAGCCACTCCCTGGTAAAGGTAGTACAATAACCCACCGGGCTGGAATTGCCCGTTAACCGTCGCCGGCCCCTCCATCAACCCGGCCAGCGGTAGATTCGTCAACAAAGCCCCAAAGGCGATCGGCAATAAAAGCAAAGGCTCATACTGTTTTTTAATCGCCAAGTACATCAGGAGGAAAGAGACGAGGATCATTACCAGTTGTCCGCCGGAAAGCTTGGCAAAACCGGTCGTTAAAAGTAACTCTTGCAGATAATCCAACATTTA
>JAKOVI010000094.1 GCA_029782135.1 Bacillota bacterium | reverse complement strand
CAGCGAACTGGCCGGAATCAGAAAAGCGGAAATTGAGGCTGTAAAGTCCTTTCTCAGCCGGCAGAAAGACATTTTCCGGCCGGCATACGGCCGGCGGACGGTGGAACATCCGCGGCAGTGTATAGTGGTGGGGAGCACGAACGCCGACACCGGCTTCCTCCGGGATAGCACCGGAAACCGCCGGTTTTGGCCGGTGAACGTGAAAGCGGGCCCGCGGAAGATGGCGCCTTGGGACCTGGACCAAGCTACCATTGACCAGATTTGGGCAGAGGCGCTGGAAATATGGAAAGCTGAAGAACCGCTTTATTTGGAAGGCGCCGCGGCTGCGGAAGCGATTGAGCAACAGAAAGCGGCGATGGAAACGGACGAACGGCTAGGCCTGATCCGGGAATATCTGGACCGGCCACTACCAGAAGATTGGGAAAACCGGACTATCGCAGAACGACGGGCCTATTACCAAGGCGGCGATTTTGGCCAGGAGGTTGAGGGAACGGTCCGGCGCGACCGGGTATGTGTGGCGGAAATCTGGTGTGAGTGCTTTGGACGCGATTTGGCCGCGATCAAAAGATTTGATATGGACGAAATCCACGGCTTGTTGCGGCAAATCGAAGGGTGGGAACGGTACGCCGGAACTCCCAGCGGTAAGCTGCGCTTTGGGCCATACGGGATTCAAAGGGCTTATATTCGCGTTGCCGATGTTGCCGATGATGTTGCCGATGTTTAGGGTATCGGCAACGCCCACAAAGTCAATAGCGACAAGGGTTTAACGGGTAGTGTTGCCGATGTTGCCGATAAAAACCCTAACTGATGTGTAATATACGATATAAAACGGTATACGGCTATATAGCATATATGAGAAATAGAATAGGGAAAACATCGGCAACGTCGGCAACGGGATGGCACAAAACCAGATACCACAAAGGTTTAAGGCGTTGCCGATGGTGTTGCCGAGGCGTTGCCGACCGTTGCCGAGGGATGTTGATCGGCAACATCGGTAATAAAAAAATGAAATCGTGGGGTGGGTTGGGTTGAAAGTGCTAGAAAAACAAATAGAGCGCTACTTTTGCAGCAAAGTTAAAAGGCTGGGAGGCCTAGCAGTTAAACTTTCGCCTGCCGGCACAGCAGGAATGCCAGATCGGTTGGTGCTTCTTCCTGGCCGGCGGATCGTTTTTGTCGAATTTAAAGCGCCAGAAAAGAAACCGCGACCGCTACAACAAAAGCGGATTAATGAGCTGCAAAAATTGGGGTTTAAGGCGGTTTGCTTAGACTCATATCAAAAGGTGGACGCGTTTTTGGAGGCGGTTTTTGAATGAAGTTTATCCCCCATGATTATCAAAAAATTGCGATTGAGAAAATCATCGATGGCCCGGCCGTTGGTCTTTTTCTGGAAATGGGTTTAGGTAAAACAGTCAGCGCTCTAACAGCGATCCAAGAACTGCTTTATGATCGCTTTGAGGTTTCCAAAGTTTTGGTTATAGCGCCTTTGCGTGTAGCCCAAAGTACTTGGTCTGGTGAGATTGAAAAATGGGATCATCTCCAAGGCTTACGTTTATCCAAAGTGCTGGGAAGCGAAAAGCAAAGGATTGAGGCGCTACATCAACCGGCAGACATTTATATAATTAATCGGGAGAATACGGAATGGTTGGTGGATTACTATGGCCGAAAATGGCCTTTTGACATGGTGATTATTGACGAACTTTCCAGTTTTAAAAATCCGCGATCGAAGCGGTTTAGAGCGTTGCGGAAAGTCCGGCCATTGATAAAGCGGATTGTGGGGTTGACTGGTACGCCGGCGCCTAATGGGTTAATCGATCTTTGGTCACAGATTTATCTTTTGGACCAGGGTGAGCGGTTAGGGAAGACGTTGACCGGCTATCGGAATAGGTATTTTGACCCGGGCCGACGGAATCAAAACATCATTTTTGAGTGGATACCAAAACCCTTTGCGGAAGAGCGGATTTGTGAAAAAATATCGGACATTTGCGTCAGCATGAAAGCGGAAGACTGGCTTCAACTTCCGGAACGGATTGACAACGTCATAGAAGTTGAACTCCCAGAGAAAGTGAAAAGCCAGTACAATCAGCTTGAGAAGGATCTGATTCTTCCACTTTTGGATAGCGATGTAACCGCAGCCAACGCGGCCGTATTGACTAACAAGCTTCTGCAGATGGCTAACGGCGCAATATATGACGAATTCGGTGAGGTCAAAGAGATCCACGGCGCTAAGTTGGAAGCGCTGGAGGAGGCGGTGGAGGCGGTAAACGGGAAGCCGGTTATGGTGGTATACGCCTACAAACACGATTTGGATCGGATCCGAAAGCGGTTGAAAAAGTACAATCCCCGGACATTGGATAGCGATCAGGATGTACAAGATTGGAATGCCGGGAAAATTCAAGTGCTTTTGTTGCATCCGGCCTCCGGTGGGCACGGGCTGAACCTCCAGACCGGCGGGAACATCATTGTCTGGTTTGGGCTGACTTGGGGACTTGAATATTATCAACAGGTAAACGCAAGGCTTTACCGGCAGGGCCAAACCGAGAGGGTTATAGTTCATCATATTATTGCGAAAGGAACGATGGACGAGGAAGTTTTAAAAGCGCTGACCGGCAAGGCCGCGACTCAGAACGGTCTAATGGAAGCGGTCAAGGTGCGAATCGAGCAGTACAAGGGGGTCTGTAAATGAAAAAGGTTTATATAATCCACCCGTTCCAGGGGAAGGAAGAGAACCGGAAAAAGATCGATCAGATTTGTCGGGCTGTTGCTAATATGGGGTTTTTGCCAGTTAGCCCGGTGCATGCTTTTGGATTTTTGAAGGACGAGGTTCCGGAAGAACGGGAGCTGGCTTTGAAGCTGTGTCAGGAGCTGGTCAAGGGTTGTGATCAGGCTTGGCTTTTTGGTGATTGGGAAAAATCCGAAGGGTGTAAGATTGAGATACAAGCAGCGGAAGAAACCGGTGTTCCGGTTGTAGACATGGGATTATTGTTGGTAAAGCTGGAAGAGTTTAAAAGAATGATGATCCTGTGGTCCGACTGGATCGGAGGGTGTGCCTGGATTATCTGAAAGGGGTGGAGCAGTGAAGATTTTAGGTACTGCCGTGATTGCGGTAAGAAAGATGGGGTGGGCGAGGATGGCGGGCGGCATTAAGCGGACCGGAGTTTTGCCGGTAAAAAAGCAAAGGAAGGGTGAAATCATGGACACATGCGTTAGTTGCGGCGGATATGTTCCAGAGGGTAGGCAAGTTTGTCTGGAATGTGAGTATTATGGTGCACCGCAACCATCAATCAAAGATAGTGGTCAAAGGAGAGAGTTCCCAACAGGTGCGGTGCGTGACATCGTGGCTGGGAAAGGTCGTTATGACTTATTACTTTGGGACGTCACTCATAACTTGGCTATTTGGGTAGAACAAGGCATTCGCATTGACCTAGTGCCATGGGAAGCTGTGCGAGAACTTACAATTCACTGCGACGAAGGTGCCAAGAAATTTTGACCATGAAAGGAGAACGGCAAGTGAAGCTTAAAAGAGCAGCATATCGGCACGTTG
>JAKOVI010000091.1 GCA_029782135.1 Bacillota bacterium | reverse complement strand
TCGCGGTAATCTTCTCGTCCGGTACGCCTGCTTCGTTTAAAGCATCGAGTAAGACCGGGAGAATCACCTTCTGGGGCGTCGAACGGGTCATGTCATCCACCAAGAGCACAACGTTCCGGCCGCGGGCTTTGACCAGCTCAGACAGAGGCTCAAGGCCAATCGGGTTCGCCAATGCCCTTTTCACTTCCGCTGCCGGGTCGGGAACCCCGGGGAGCGCCCCCGGGGAGACCACATAAGCCAACTTCTCCGCCGGCACTTTCACCGTCATTCTCTCGTCTCGGTAAGGTAAAACGATCTCCTTAACCATCATCTTCACCGCCATTATAAGATTGAGTAGAGATACTTTATGCTCTGCGCCGGGTTTCGCTTTTCAAGGAGTTCGGCAATTTTCGCCTCATCCAGTTTCTCCGCAATCTCGATCAGTTTGAGGGTGATTTCCGCCACGACTTTAAAATTCTCTACCGTATTTATTTCTTTCGGGAAAACGTCATACGCAAACCAGTCATGATAACCAACTTTCCGTAAATAATAGAAGAATTCGATAAAATCCCAGAAGTTATAGGCCCCGGGAATCATGTCCCAGTCCCAGTACTTGTCGTTATCATTCAAATGCACGTAAAACAACCGGTTGGCACGGGCCAGCATCACAACGGACTGGGCCGGACGCTCTCCCGCCTGGATCGAATGGCCAAAATCCAGGGTTACCCCGACATTCGGTAAACCGACCTGCTGGCAGAAGGCTAAGGTTTCACCGGCGTTCCCCAGTAAACAGCGGGCACGGGGATCGTTCCATTTGTATTCGAGACAGATCTTCACTTGCGGATTGTAGGCGGCCGCTTCGCGGATCGTTTCTTCGAAAAACGCATAGGCTTGGGCGTAGTCCATTTCGAAGATGTAGTCATGCCCTTCATTCAGCGGGCAGGTCGTAATCCGGTAGCAACCGAGTTCCACGGCATAGTCCATCGCCTTTTTCAAGTCCTCAACCACTTCCCGGCGCTCCTCGCTGAGTTGGGAAGTGAAAGAACCCCGCATCCAGTGTCCGGTCCGGCGCGACCGGAAGTTGATGGCGGAAACGCCCAGATTATACTTGCATAGTAAATCTTTTAATTGCGCCGGGTCGGCGAAATCCTGAGGATAACAGAGTTCCAAACCGCTCATCTTCTCGACCTGGGCGGCCATCGCCAGTCTCTCCGCCAGCGGCCGGTCTTCCTGATATGTAACATAACGGTTTTTCACTGCGCCCAAAAAACCGGAAATGATGGCAAGTTTCGTCATTCTGAACACTCCTTAATTTATGTTTTAGGGCTACGGAGGTGGCGCCTGTCAGATCACTCTGCAGTAAAGGGAAATCTGTTTCCGCACTCAAAGGTAGATTATAAACCTTCTTCCCATGCCACCTCTGATTTCGAATCTCGTGTCAGGAAAATTATTGGGTCTTAAGCAACCGTCTCTCCGGCTTGGGGATCTTTAAATTTTTTAATGATTGGACCGACAAAGGATAAGACGATGATCCCAATCAAGACCAGGGAAAGCGGCCGGTTGAAAAAGCCGATGGGATTACCGGAGTTCAACATCAGGGTTCGCCGCAGGTTAAAATCGATCATCGGCCCGAGAATCATCCCCAACACAATAGGCGCCGGGTTGTAATCCAGTTTATCACAGATAAAGCCGAGGATCCCGAAGAGGATCATGACCTTCACATCAAAAATACTGCTCTTCATGGAGTAAGAACCAATCACTACGAGAACCGAGACCAATGCCATCAAAATCTCCGGCCGGACCTTCAGGATATTAATCATCGGTCTGGTCAGTAGCGCACCGACGATTAAGGTCAGAATGGTGCCGACAAAGATCGTTGCCCCGATCTGCGGGATCACTTCCGGATTTTCGACCGGCAGGAGCGGTCCGGGACGTAATCCATGCAACATCAGAGCACCCATCAACACTGCCGCTGGCGGACTCCCCGGGATCCCTAAAGTAAGCATTGGGAGGGCTGCCCCGCCAATCGCACTGTTATTGGCGGTCTCCGGAGCCGCCACCCCGGCATAGACACCGGTACCCATTTTGGGGCCGTCGGGGTGGTTCTTTTTCGCATCCGCATAGGCTAAAAAGGAAGCGACATTCTCGCCAACCCCCGGCAAAGCGCCAATCCACACCCCAATCGCCGACCAGCGAAAGATGTGATAAAATTCGTCTTTTAAATATTTCCAGATCGGCAAGTCTTGTTTTCCGAGCTGTTCGGTGACAACTTCCTGGCGCGTGTGAAGCGCGCTGATCACCGCCGGAATCCCGAAAAAGCCCATCATTGCCGAGATGAGTTCAACCCCGGTAAAGAGTTCCGGCCGGCCGAAGGTAAAGCGGGCAACCGCATGAATATCCTCAATGCCGATAAAAGCAATTAATAACCCGATCAATCCGCTGATCCAACCCCGTACCGGCATATCGGGGCTGGCAAAACTACCGCAGACCGCAATCCCCATAATTCCCAACCAGAAATACTCCGGCGAACTAAAGTTCAACGCCAGCGCACTCAGGATCGGAGCGCACAAGAGAAAGAAAAGGAGTCCCCAGAAATTGCCAACCGCTGAAGTCCAACGGCTCACCATAATGGCGTTGGCCGCTTGGCCTTTCTTCGCCAGCGGATAACCGTCAAGCAAGGTGGCGGCCGCCGAACCGGTCCCCGGAATATTGATCAAAATCGCCGAAATGGAGCCGCCGAACATCACCCCGATGTATAAGGCCATCAAAACCGCTAAGGCATATTGAGTCGGAACGGCAAAAGTCAAGGGCGTAAGTAAGGCAATACCCAGGGTGGCGTTAAGGCCCGGTAACGCGCCCATGATTACCCCGAGTGCCATCCCCAAGAATTGCAAGAGCAGGTTCATCGGACTTAGCAACGTGACAAACTCACGGCCCAGAATCGCAAATTGCTCGAACATTTTAAACCTCCGCCTTTTTGAGAATTAAGGTAACGCGACACTGAAAAGGGTGCCAAAGACATAATACAACGTGAAAGATGTCAAAACGGAAACCGCTACCGCTTTCCAGGTGAAATATTTAAAGGTGATCATAAAGGCAAGCATGAATAGGATTGTTGATAACCAGTATGGCAAAGATGGCAGTAAGACAAACCCATAGAGAAACATCAACGTAAAAACTTTATAGAACGTTAAGGCCTCTTTCGATTTCAAGGCAGCAAACATCTCCGCGGAGAAGAAATAGCGGAGGGTGCCTCCCCTTTTCCATGAACCATACGCCACATACAATGATAAAATTATTAACAATCCCCCGCAGACAACCGGACTAAAGCCCGGGGCATCCACATAGGTGGCATCCCCTGCCTTGATGAGGGGCATTGAATATCGGACGGAATTAAAAATGACGTAAAGCCCGACGAGGATTAAGAAAAAACTGAACAAGATCTGACAACTGTACCAGCCTTTTTTTTCCATTGTTTACCTCCAAAGCGCTCCTGGAGCTGCCGGGAGGCAACTCCAGGAGGTTTATTGATGTTATTCCACCCAAGCCGGTTTCGGCATATTCAAAGTAGCGGGGTCAACCGTGCTCACGCCCAGCAAATGGGAGATCCACGAGATATTGACTTCCATCCCGATGGCAAATTTGTTCGCTTCCTGTCCGTATAGTGCCAGTTTCTCCATATACTGTTGATCCATAAATTTATCGGTCTCCGGATCGTTCATCACTTTCTTGAAGGCATCCTCCAAAATACCGATGATCGCTGCCGGTGTATCTTTCGGCACCGCAAAACCCAGCCACTGTCTCAGCGGGAAGTATTTAGCGGATTCCGGATAAAGATCCGTCAGTAGCGGAACCTTGGCATAAGCTTGATCTTTGACCGGCGTGTCCTCGGTAATCACCAGGACCTTCAACTTCCCGGCCCGGACATGCTCGGAGACTTCACCAAGCGCAGCACTGACGGCATCCGTCTCTCCAGATAAGACGGAGATGATCGCCGGGTTGCTCCCGTTATAGGGCACATGCATAAACTTCACATTCGCACTTCTTTCGAGAATCGAAGCTTTAAGATGCCAGAGTTTACCTTTACCGGAATTGGCGATTTTGATCTTCCCGGGGTTCTGCGCGGCGGCTGCAATTAAATCCTGGACTGTATTGTATGGAGATTTTGCATCAACCGCAATCACACCGGGTGAACCGGAGGCAATAAAGAACTGCCAGTCCGCGGAGCCATGTTTCGTCGCGTTATTCACCAAAAAAGTAGTGATCGTCTCCGAACAGCCAAGTACTGTATAACCATCATTTTTTTGCGTCCAAACATACTCGGCGGCGGTTCCACCCAAACCACCCGGCATATTGCTGACGATCATTCTTTGTTTCAAAATCGGCTCCAGTTTCGAGGCGAGGAAACGGTTGACCACATCAGTCCCGCCACCGGCGCTCGAGAAAACGATGTTGTTAAGCGAGCGGACCGGGTAGCGCTCCGCGCCAAAAACAAGCACACTAACTAAGAAAACGATTAATAAGGCAACAAAAAACATGTTCTTCCGTAACAAATTTCTCATTATATGTACCTCCTTTTTAATAAGAGCTTGACCCGAACCCAAGACGAAAAGAGAGCCACCACCTCCCCAAAATACATCCTTGTTAAATTCTTGTTGTATACAAGTTGTATTTATTTGCTATGCAAAAATTATATATCTCTTATACATATTTGTCAATCTTTCATTAAAAACCCATTTCCCAAATGTTACTGGAAATATCATTTAAAGCTTTGCAGTTTCACTTCCGGTCATTTAAAGCTTGACAAATATTCCATCCCAACCTACAATTTAGTTAACAAGCCATATTTTGATGGCACAAAGCAAGTGTGATTTTTTTATTACGGTTATTTGTCAGACAATCAGCTATTAATATGATCTGGTTTTCACTTTCGGGAAATGAGGGGTGCTTTTCTTGAGCAGCTTAGTGATGAATAAGGTGAGTAAAACCACCGTCACCTCCGCGGTACTGGAGGAGTTTATGCGGATCTTAATCGAAGGCCACGTTAAACCGGGTGACAAGATCCCCACCGAACAAGAGTTGGTCCAGATGTTGGGCGTCGGGCGCTCCTCCGTCCGCGAGGTCCTCTCTGCGCTTGAACTCATTGGGATCATTGACCGGCGGGTCGGCGACGGCACATATATCTCCGACAACTTAAATTGCAAAGCTTTTTCCCTGATCCTGACCGTTGTCGCGCAGAACACGCCGGTCCTCTTTGAAGCCAGGAAAGTAATCGAAGTCGGGCTGGCCGCCCTGGCCGCCGAAAAAGCAACCCCGGCCGACCTGCAAAAACTGGAAGGTTACATTGTCCAGATGAAAGAGCACCTTGACGAACAACAAACCTTTATCCAGATTGACCTGGATTTTCACTTATACATCGCCGAAATAACCGGTAACGTTTTTTTACGCAACATGATGTTTCCGCTTACAACTTTTCTCAATGCCTGGCGGGAAAAATCGGCGCGCTCGAAAGCAGCACGGGAAATGGCCATTGCTTGCCATACAAACATACTGGAAAAGTTCAAAGCCAAGGATGCGGTTGGTGCCAGCGCAGCGATGTTCGATCATCTCCAACAGATCCAAGAGTTCTTCATAAAGGAGAGTGATTGTGAAAACCCTTTAGCCCAATAATCAGGAACGAGATTTCAAGCATAAAAGGAGGAGTAACCAATGCAATTAACCGCAGAACGCTTGCGCGCCCTGAACGAGATCAGCCGGAATTTACGGCGTACGGTTGTTGAGATGATCTATACCGCCGGTTCCGGTCACCCCGGAGGCAGCCTTTCGTCCGTTGAAATCATTACAGCGCTTTATCTGGAGAAAATGAAGTTCGACCCGCGCAACCCGTTGGACCCGCGGCGCGACCGGTTCGTGCTTTCGAAAGGCCATGCCGCACCAACGCTTTATGCCATGTTTGCGTACCTGAATGTTATTCCCCGTTCCGAGTTGTTACATTTACGGAAGTTAGGCTCAAGATTACAGGGGCATCCTGATATGAAGAGTGTCCCGGGGGTCGAGATGTCGAGCGGACCACTCGGCCTCGGCCTTTCAGTTGGGGCCGGGATGGCGTTGGCCGCCAAGCTGAATCAGGCTCCATACCACACCTATGTTCTCCTGGGCGACGGGGAGATCCAGGAGGGGATCATCTGGGAAGCAGTGATGACAGCCAATAAATATAAGCTTAATAACTTAACGGCGATCCTGGACCATAACGGCGTACAACTCGATGGTATTTGCGACGAGATTATGCCTTTAGGCGATGTCGCCGCGAAATTTGCCGCCTTTGGCTGGAGGCCTTTTACCTGTGACGGACATGACATTGCTTCCATTCTTAACGCGCTGGAGGAGGCTACTTCCTACCGCGAGGGTCCCAGCATCATCATCGCCAAGACCGTCAAAGGAAAGGGCGTCTCCTACATGGAAGGGAAGAACATCTGGCACGGGAAGAAAATCGATGACCATGAGTACCGGCAAGCCGTCGCGGAAATAGGAGGTATAAGTTATGCTGAATAAACTGCCGATCACGAACAAGAAAGCGGTCCGGGTCGCCTACGGTGAAACACTGGTTGAACTGGGCGGGTTGGACCAAAATGTCGTCGTCTTAGATGCGGATGTCTCGTCCTCCACGCAGTCGAAATTGTTTGCCCAGAAATACCCGGAACGCTTCATTAATGTTGGGATTGCCGAAGCGAATATGATGGCCGTCGCGGCCGGCCTCGCCGCCTGCGGCAAGATTCCGTTTGTAAATACCTTTGCTGTCTTTTGCACTCTCCGGGCCGGGGACCCGCTCCGTTCGGTCGTCGCCTACCCCGAACTGAACGTCAAAATCGCCGGCGGTTACTCCGGAGTCTCCGATTCTTATGACGGCGCCACCCACCAGTCGGTCGAGGATATTGCCATCGTCAGAAGCATCCCCAACATCAAAGTGATTGTCGTCGCCGACGCCACCGAAGCGCGGCTCGCCACCATGGCGGCGGCCAAGCTGAAAGGCCCGGTCTATCTCCGGCTCAGTCGCGCCGAAGTCCCGATCATCTTTGACGCTGATTATCATTTCGTCTTCGGGAAAGCCCATGAGCTTGTCCCCGGTGACGACCTGACCATCATCGCCAATGGCTATATGGTTTATAAAGCGCTGGAAGCAGTCCGGATCTTAAACCAGAAGGGCATTTACCCCCGCCTGCTCAATATGCATACCGTCAAACCCCTGGATGAGGAAGCGGTCCTCAAAGCCGCCCGGGAAACCGGGGCGATCCTGACCGTTGAAGAACACAGTATTTACGGTGGTTTAGGCTCAGCCGTCGCGGAAACCCTGGGGCAAAATTACCCGGTCCCCATGAAAATTATGGGCTTTAACGACCGCTTCGGGGAAACCGGCGGCTATGACGAGGTCTTGGCAAAAATGGGCCTGTCGGCAGAAGAAATCGTCCGCAACGCGGAAAATCTTCTCACCAAAAAGGCCAAG
The DNA here is from genome assembly GCA_029782135.1 of Bacillota bacterium. GTDB lineage: Bacteria > Bacillota > UBA4882 > UBA10575 > UBA10575 > JAAYGU01. The sequence continues at coordinate 9,496 of JAKOVI010000091.1, read as the reverse complement.
CGATAATTATTGATAAACCTGAAAGAGACTATAATAACAAAAGGAGGAGACATTATGGATTTAAAACAACGCGCAGCCAAACTTCTACATGATTTCAAAGGAGACAACTATATCTTCGGCCTGGATGTGCTGGACCGGGTTGGCGAACTGGCCGCCGGTTACGGGAAAACCGCCCTGGTGATTAGCAATACGACCTACCTGAAACCGGTGGCCGACCAAGTCGTCGCCTCCCTCGAGAAAAACGGGGTGGAACTGGCCGGCGGCAAAATCGTGCCGGATGCCGGTCCGAACTGCCCGCGGGAAGATGTCTACCGGATCGAAACCTACATTCTCCACTTTAAGCCGGCTTGTATCATTGCCATCGGCGGCGGCAGCACGCTCGACTGCGCAAAGGCGGCGAACTTCCTTGCTGCCTTGGGTGAATACAACCCGGAGATCGATCCATATTTCGGTACCGGAATGGTCACCGCCGCCTTGCAGAAAACCGGCAAACAACTCCTGCCCCTGATCGCGATCCAGACCGCCGCCAGTTCAGGTGCACACCTCACCAAATACTCCAATGTCACCGACCCGGTGGCCGGACAGAAAAAACTGGTCGTCGACGAGGCAATTATCCCGGACAAAGCAATCTTCGATTACAAAGTCACAGAAAGCATGCCCCTGAGCTTGACGATTGACGGAGCGCTGGACGGCATCGCCCACTGCCTGGAGGTTTTCTACGGTATTCCTGCTGCCAAGTACGAACTGGCCAAAGAGATCACTGAGGTAGCGCTGGATTTGATCGTTAAATACACTGGGCGCGTCGTTAAAAATCCGCACGACCTCGAAGCGCGAGAGGCGCTGGGCCTGGCGACCGACCTCGGCGGTTATGCGATTATGGTCGGGGGGACAAACGGCGCCCACCTCACCAGCTTTTCCTTGGTCGATATCGCCAGCCACGGCCGGGCTTGCGGGATTATGAACCCCTATTACACCGTCTTCTTTGCCCCGGCGATCGAACCCCAACTCCGGGTGATTGGCGAGGTCTTCCGGAGAAACGGTTTCATCAGCAAGGACCTGGACCAACTGCACGGTCGGGAACTCGGCCTCGCGGTCGCCGAAGGAATGGTCGCCTTTAGCAAGAGCATTAATTCCCCGACCACCCTGGCGGAACTTCCCGGGTTCAGTGAGGAGCATATCACACGGGCACTGACGGCGGCCAAAGACCCGCAACTGGATATGAAACTGAAGAATATGCCGGTGCCGTTAAACGCCTCCCTCGTTGACGAGTATATGGCGCCCATTTTGGAGGCGGCCAAAAACGGCGACTTCAGTCTGATTAAAAATATGCAGTAAGTCAGAAGAGAAGATGAAGAGTGATCCGGTCGCGTGCAATCCGGCGACCGGATCTTCTTTCCAAATTAATGGATTTTTGGGGTTGCCGCAGCGGTTCCTTGCCGGACCGGCCACCATCTTCGGCATGTTTTCGCGATCCGCTGACCGAATCGATAAAGGAGGGAAAGTCAATGCAGACCGTATCCGCGAATTTAGGCACTTGCACGGTCGAACTCCATTTACCGGAAACGACCGAGATCATTAATATGAGCAAGCCCACACATTTAGCTGAACCGGCGGCCAAGATTAAAGCGGCCTTAAACGCAACGTCGGCCGGTCCCAGCCTGGAGCAGGTGATCCGGGAAAAATTAAAAACCAACCCGGCACCGAAAGTCGCGATCGTCATCTCCGACAACACCCGGCCGGTTCCCTACCACGGGGAGAAGGGGATCCTCTGGCCGGTAATCGAAGAGCTGTTCGCCCAGGGGATCAAGGCCGAACAGATTCTGATCCTGGTTGCCACCGGCACGCACCGCCCCCTGACCATGGACGAACTCCGTTCGATGCTTGACCCGCGCATCTTTGCAACGAAGATCGAAATCCGGAACCATGACTGCGAAGACCCGGAGAGTTTGGTCTACTTAGGGGAAACACAGCGGGGGACCAGGGTTTATATCAACAGATACTACATGGAGGCCGACCTGAAGATCCTGACCGGCTTGGTCGAGAGCCATTTCATGGCCGGCGCCTCCGGCGGACGGAAGTCGGTCTGTCCCGGACTGGTGGGAAAAGAAAGTACCTATGTTTTCCACAGCGCTCCCGTCCTCGCTTCCCCGCTCGCCCGTGACCTTGTCCTGGACGGTAACCCCTGCCACGAAGAGGCACTGGAAGTGGCGAAGAAAGCCGGGGTCGATTACATCATCAACGTCACCTTAGACCAGGAGTTTAACCTCACCGGGGTCTTTGCCGGGGAACTGGAAGCCGCGCACCGGCAAGCCGTGGAACACCTCAAATCTTATGTGGCGATCCCGCTGCAGAAAGAGTATGATATCGTCGTGACCCATGCCGGTTTCGTCGGTCTTAACCACTACCAGGCAGCCAAGGTCGGGGTCGTCGCAATCCCCGCTTTGAACAAAGGAGGCCGGCTGATCATCGTCGCCAATACCACCGACCAGGACCAGATCGGGAACCCGACCTACCGTACGATGATCCATCTGTTGAAGATGGTCGGTGCGGAGAGATTCAACCAGCTGATCCTCTCGCCGGACTGGGTCTTCATTCCCGACCAATGGCAAGCGCAGATGTGGACGAAACTCTTTGCCAAGATCCCGCCGGAGAACCTCATCTATTTCAGCCCGCCCATGCCGGCGAAGGATTACCAGATCATCCCCTGCCGGGACGGTAACCTTTACTTGCCGCCGGAGCAACGTTACAAGGGCGACCTGACGGCGATCCCCAAGGTGGTATCCGCGGCGGTCGCCGAGGAAGTTGAGCGGATCCGGAAGGAAGAGGGGCGCGAAGCGACAATTGCTTACCTGGCTGACGGACCTTATGGGATCCCGTTCCTCCCTGAAGCCGGCCGTTCACACTAAAATAAGGGTAAAATCTAATTTTATCCATCCTTGTCGTCACCGAATAGGAATCCACAACAAAAAGCAAGCCGCCTCTCCATCAGGCGGCTTCCTCTTCTTATTCAGCGTCACTGATCTTCTCTAGTTGAGCGCGGTCCAGAATTTCGATCTTGCGCTGCCCGATCAGTTTGATTAGTCCTTGTTCCTGCCAGGCGGCCAGTTTCCGGCTGAGGGTTTCCTGTGTCATCCCGAGCTGCGAGGCCAGATCCCCTTTACTCATCCCCAACAGCACCTCGTTTTTCCCGCCGGAGAAGGCAAGTAACGCTCCGGCCAAGCGTTCTTCCACTGTCTTCAAGCTGATGGTTTCGATTAACTTTTCGGCCGTTTCCAGGCGTTGGCTTAATTCCTCCATCACCTTAAAGGCAATGGAAGGGTATTTCTTCATTAGCTCCTTGAGCTTTCCTCCTTCAATCAGGCACATCGTCGTGGTTTCCAAGGCCTCGGCCTGATCGGTCAGCGGCAACGGGCTAAAGAGGGATAGCTCACCCATAAAGTCACCGGGCCCGAGGACCCTGATCACCTGTTCCTTCCCGCTGGCGGAAAGCCTTGAAATCTTAACCCTGCCGTGATGCAGGACGTAAAGCTTGCCCCCGCGGTCACCCGCCGTGTAGATCAGTTCCCCCTTTTTAAAGGTGCGCGCCGTGGTAATCGCCGCGATCTCCTGCCTTTCATCCTGGGTTAAACTATTAAAGATCGGGACAAGCGCGATACAATTATGCGGGTTTTCCGGCCGGCAGTTACAGTTCCCATGCACCCAAAATCCCTCCCATAAGTTTAAAGCAAGGGATGCTTCAAGGTATCGACCGGTGCGTAATCATCGGTCAAAAGGAGCCCACCGGTCAACCATTCCCCTTGTGTCACCCGGGGGTCATCGATCAGGGCCCGGGCGTAAGAAGGAACATCCTCGGCAATCAGATTTTCCGCGTACAACTCCTCCGCCTGCTTTTGCCAGACCGCTTTCTCACGGTACTGCGGATCCATCGTGGCGATCACAATAATGTTCTGTTCGGCGGTATCATCCGCTCCATACCAGCCGTAAACCGGAAAGATGTAATGCTGTGGAAAGACCGCGCGAAAAGTGCGGACCATCGCCCGCAACAAACCGCTGTGCGGGCCGGCCAGCGCCCCGATAATATTGGAAACAACCGCCCCGTCGGGGGCCAGGGTCTTCCGGACCGCCTGTAAAAATTCCAAAGTCGTCAGGTGGTACGGAATCGTACTGGACGAATAGGCATCGATCACCACCAGGTCGTAAGGTGCAACCTCCCCCCGCGCAACCGCCCGCGCGGCGTGCTCGACAAATAACCGGCCATCCTGGGTTATCACCCGCAGCCGCGGATCTTCCGGCAAGGCAAAAAAGTCCCTCGCTACCTTGACGACTTCCGGATCTATCTCCACCACATCGACTGCCTGCAATGACGGGTAGTCATGCAAAAACTTCACGGGGGCCGAACCGCCGCCCAGGCCGATAAAGAGGACCCGCGCCGGTTGCGGCTTGGCGACCACCCCTAAATGCAAAAAAGAGGTATAACGGAAAACCTGATCCAAGGGTTTATTGACATTAATCCCGCTCTGCAGGGAATTGTCAAACTTTAAGTACCGGAGGGACCCGCTTTGCGTGACCACCAGATGGTTATATAAGCTGTCTTTCTGATAAAGCACCCCGTCCGTCCTGCCTGGTGAACGCAGAAGACCGGAGCGCCACGTGGTCAGCAAGAGCACGATCACAATTAAAGAAAGGATGAAAGCTGCCCTGGATAGCCACCGGAGCCGGCGCCCTGCAGCGGTACTTGGGGCAACTGTTTTCCGGAAAAAGATTAAGCAGGCCAAAAGGAGGAGGATTAACCCTAAACCGTGGATGATATTCCGCACTCCGGTCAGCGGGATCAGGAAAAAGGAAGTCACTAAAGTACCAAGCACACTGCCCACACTGGAAAGCGCGGACAGACGGCCGGCGGTGTTCCCCAGGTTCGACAGATTGTGGCTGGAGAGTTTCACCGCATACGGTGAAATCGTCGCCAACAGAATACTGGGGAGAAAAAAGAAAGCAAAGGCGGCGAGGAGCGAGCCGGCCCGTGGTTCCAACTGCCCGCAGAGAAAATTGACCCGGTTCGTCCAAAAGGGGAGAAAACCGATGAAAGTTCCGGCTGCCGCCAGGATCAGGCCAATCGCCAAGAGGTCCGGAAAGCGATCGGCGATCCGTCCGCCCACATAATAACCGAGAGTCAAGGCGGCCATTACAACCACGATCAGCGCACCCCAGATATAAATCGAGCTCCCAAAGGTCGGGGCCAGAATCCGGCTCCCCACCATCTCCAAGGCCATTAAAACAGCTCCACTTAAGAAAACAGTCAGCGTCAGCACGGAACCACTCTCCTTTATCGACATGCAATCAGAACAAATTACCACTTTATTCTCTTTGCATGTTTTTATCTCCTCTTACCGTTTCCTTCCTTAATCAAACAATTTAAAAAGAGGTTTGCTCCCTACAAACCCCTTTCTGCCCCTGCCGGCTTTCCCTTGCGCTCCTCCCCGGAGCCGCCATGAAACCGGTGACCTGATCTCGGTCACACTCTTCGTCTTATCCATTAATGTAGCAACTCTGGGTTAAATCTCTTCTCGATTAGGTTAAACCAAGCATTCACGCAGGAACGGCCCCCGGTAACGCCTTTACATGTTATCGATCCGTTTCACATCATAACCGGCCTCTTCCACCGCTGTTCTTAATTTCTCCTCCTCGACTTCCGTCATGAACTCCACCACAGCCGTCTTCGCTTCCAGGTTCACAGTAACCGCCTGAACACCCTCCACCGCCTGCAACGCTTCCTGCACATGCTTGACACAATGCGCGCAACTCATTCCTTCAATCAACAGTTTTTTCTTCATCAGGCTCCTCCTTCCGTTTTAAGCTCAGTTGAGCGTTTTACGCTTATTATTCCTATTATTCCCTCCAACAAGCTTTTTCCCTTTTTCGTCCGGCAAGCAAATTCCAGAGCGACAGCTGTTACTTTTCACCGAAAAAAAGCGCGCTCCCGGCAAAGCCGTGAAAGCGCACCCTCAAAACTGTCTTCGCATTAATAATTCCACCGCAAAGACTTAAATGTTACCGGTCGTCCACCGGTGGCGGGCGGCCGGATACCTTAATCCTCCGGCAGCAGCGACCCGAGCCCGAAGCCGGCCACCGCTTCCGTACCCGTCATTTCTTCCACGCCGGCCCCGGAGAAGAGGATCCTCTGCTCCACTACGGCATAATTGATATTCATCCGCTTGCAGCGCCAATCACCCTGCGTTTTGACCATCGTGCAGACCATCGTCCCGGTATCGGTAACCAGTTCCGATATCTCATCCGCCTTTTCTTTGATCGGTAAAACCAACGCTGGCAACCGCGCCGCTCTGCGAAACGTTGCTATATGTAATCGCCCCTAACTCCATCGTTAAGACATAACCCTTACCCTCCGGCGCCGGTTGCCGCCAGGCAAGCTGCTTTTGTTCGTCTTCTTCCAGTTCGCTTTTCGCGTACGGCTGATTGTTCCCTTCAGTGATATAAAGCCCCTCGAAGTTGCTCTCCTCAGCCAAAAAGGCCAGCATCCCCTCGACGTCATAACTCTCGACACTGCTCTTGAACGCCTCGATTTTCGCCGCAATCGCATCCTTAACCGGCCCCGTATCCAGCCCGCTGCCGCCCTTCTTGCACCCGGAAAGGAAAAACAGCGAACAAGTTAAACAGAGTAGGAGCGCGATGCTTGAAACCAACCGTCTTTTCATTCGTTTACCCCCGTTTCATTTCGTTTTCAGTCAAAGTTGAAACGTCCGAAACCGAAGCCCCGGCGGTAGTTCTCCCAATAGAAAATGACCTCGGCGGAGAATACTTTCTCGTTCACGTCTTGCACCTTAACTGTAATTTTGTGTTCGCCTTCCGCCAGGTTGGTCGGCAGGAGATAATAGATGGTGTTGCTTACTGGACTCATCTCCTGTTCCGGACCGTCATCCACTTTAATGGTCACTGTCGAGACATTGCTCAACTCTCCATTGATCAAGGCGATCACCATTGAACCGTTGCTGATATTTACCGGGTTACTGGCATCATGGCCGCTCGCCGGTTTAACGATTGTTATGCTATTCAAGGTTATATACAAAGTCGCCGGCATACAGTAGTCAGTCTTGGAGGTAACCCCGTTCAACGTATTGGCCACCGCGCACCGGTACTGTTTGCCGTTGTCGGCAAAGGTAACCGCCGGCGTGGTATAGCTGTTATTCGTCGCTTCTGCTACGTTGTTCCAGGTGGCGCCAGCATCGCTCGACACTTGCCATTGATAGCTTAAAGTTCCGCCGTCCGGCGCCGCCGCTTCGATGGTGAAGGTCGCGGTATCGCCGGACCGGACTGTTTGTCCCGCTGGCGGACTGCTGATAACTGGCTTTCTTGTCACGACAGACAAAGTTGCCCCGTCGCTGGAGGTGAAATCCGAAGTAATGCCGTCCTCTGTCTCCCTTACCAAACAGCGGTAGATGGCGCCGTTATCAGTATCATAGTCAACGGGCGGTGTGGTATAAGCCGCCTGTGTGGCGCCTGGGATATCAGACCAGGAATTCCCACCATCCGTTGACTTTTGCCATTGGTAATTCAAGGTCCCGACCCCGTCGGCCGTCGCGACCTCGACCCTAAAGGTTGCCGTCATCCCTTCCCCCACCGCTTGATCTTGCGGTTGAACATTAATTACCGGCGGTTCCTGTTCCTTGACGTTAACATTAGTGGTCTGTAATGTTAAACCAATATATGATGAGTTCGTCATCCGGCAATAAACCGTTTTCCCCGCAAAATCCGGACCAAAAGTAAACCGCCCTCCTCCGTCCGTCGCCGGCGTTACAACTTCTCCACTTTCCGCATTATACCAGGTAAAAGTGGTAACCGCCCCGCCGGCCAGATACTCGGCAGACAGGTCGATTGTTCCCGAAACCACAACGTCCGCTTTAAGAGGAATCGTTCCTTGGGGAGAGCAGGTGAGCGACGAAACCAGCGGGATATTTGAGAAGGAAAGCCGGTTGTTCTGACATTGAAGTGATGATAAAGACGAACAACCATCCGTATTTAAACTGGTCAGTTGATTATCGTAACACCTCAAGGTCCGTAATGCGGTCAAACCGCTCACATCTAGACTGGTCAGTTGATTTTTATAACATGACAAGATCTGTAATGCGGTCAAACTGCTCACATCTAAACCGGTCAGTTGATTATCATAACATTCCAAGGTCCCTAATGAGGTACAACCCCTCACATCTAAACTGGTCAATAGATTACCACTACAGGACAAGTGCGTCAATGAGGTGTAACCGCTCACATCTAGACTCGTCAGTTTATTACTAGAACAATTCAAGCTCGTTAATGAGGGACAGCCGCTCACATCTAAACTCGTCAGTTTATTACTTGAACAGTGCAAGGTCTCTAATGCGGTCAAACCGCTTACACTCAACTTCGTCATGCTATTGCCTTGACAGTAAAGTGTCTTCAACGAAGTACAACCGCTCACCTTTAAACTGGTCAAGAGATTAGCACTACAGGACAAGTACGTTAATGAGGTGTAACCGCCCACATCTAAACTGTACAACCGGTTATTAGAACAGCTCAAAGTTGTTAGTGCGGTACAACCGCTCACATCTAAACCCCACAGCAGGTTACTAGAACAGATCAATTCTGTTAACGAGGTACAACCGCTGACATCTAAATCGGTCAAGTTATTATATTGACAGGACAAGTTGGTTAATGATTCACACCCGCTCAAATCCAGGTCGCCTGCCAGCGCTTTATTCGAGACGTCGAGTATCACTAACCTTTTCGGACTGTCTTCAGTCCAAGTTACTACTGAACTTGACCAGGTCGCCGGGTCATCCGGACTATAACCGTCACCGAAGAGGATATTCCCGTTTGTCTTCCCGGAACTGGTTGTTGTTTCAAAATATGTCCTTAATTTTTGGTAGTCATTTTCGTGATAGCCGCTAACTCCATTGGCTGCTTGCGCCGTAAAGACGAAGCAGAGCAAAACCGCAACCGTCAGCAAAAACGCTCCATTACTACTGCGTCTACGCTTACTTGCGCTTTTTTCCAATCGGTTTTTAAGCATAATCATTTACCTCCTCAATTTCTTCGCTTATCCGGAATCAAACGTGAAAACTAAAGGCGGATCACCTATTTCCTTGCGCGCTTTCAGCGATGCTAAACAGTCGTCTTTTTCGGGTGCAAACGTCAACCCGGAATTGATCCGCTTGATCGACAGACAGCAATCCCCTGAAGATAAAATTTAAGGCCTCTCATTAGATTCACCGTATTGATTGTGATCCAACTTCTTTTATCCCAGGGGTCTATGTTATAATTCCGGACATGATGATAAGATAGAAGCATAATGAAAAGGAGAGAAAATCATGTCCAAAATCCGCCAACAATATGATGAGGATTTCCGCAAGAATGTGGTCAAGCTCAGTTACGCCACATCGAAAACAATCAAGGCATTAGCTGAAGACCTAGGGATTCACTCCAGTCTAATCTACCGTTGGAGAAA
>JAKOVI010000084.1 GCA_029782135.1 Bacillota bacterium | reverse complement strand
CGTTACTAGTCTTCCTATGAGGAATTGAAACAGTGAAAGTTCGAACGAGAACGAGGCCCAGGTATCGTTACTAGTCTTCCTATGAGGAATTGAAACGATGACCACTCCCCCAGCTTTTGAAAAAGAAAGTGCCATTACTTAAAAATTATCGATAAAACACATTAACCCGAGAAAGCGGGTTTTATTTTTTGAGCATAAGCGGAACCAACCGGGGGAAGACGGGTGAGATTAATTACCTACGGATAATGAGGTCAATTGTTGGATCTGGCAGGGCCAGCTAAACCAACTTATCTCATGAGAAGACCGGAAAGAGAGGAAAGGCAGACCTCTTTCTATCATACGGACTTGCAAAGCGCCCTTTTAACGACTGAGGAAGCGGCTTATGCCGTTTAGAATGCAGGAGTACACCTTTTTGCGGATATTTTATCACCGGAGGAGAGTTAGGTAAAACAGCGAAGTAAACATGGAAGAACTCGGAAGAGGATGCCAGGTGTATTTTTTAATGTTAGATTTCAACCTTCAAAACTGATCAATACAGAACTATAAATTAAGGAGGGAATACCATGCCAAAGTTATTTTCAACAATGACCGTCAAGAATTTGGAGTTAAGGAACAGGGTGGTGATGCCGCCGATGTGTACGTACAGTACCGATGATCAGGGGAGGGCGAATGACTGGCATTTTGTCCATTATGTAACAAGAGCGGTTGGGGGAGTAGGATTAATTATTATCGAGGCGACCGGGGTCGAACGGCGCGGGCGAATCACCGATACCGATTTGGGATTGTGGGAAGATGGTCAAGTTGAGGGGTTAAAAAGAATCGTGACGGAGTGCCAAAAGTATGGCGCGAAAGTGGCGATCCAGTTAGGGCATGCCGGGAGAAAATGCAGTATCCCGTCGGAGGATTTGATCGCCCCGAGCGCGCTTCCGTTCGATGAAAATTATAAAACCCCCCGTGCCATGACCAAAGAAGATATAAGAACTGTCACCGAGTCTTTCAGACAAGCGGCGTTCCGGGTTGAGCAAGCCGGTTTTGATGCGCTTGAGATCCATGCCGCCCATGGCTTTTTGCTCAGTGAATTTTTATCCCCCCTTGCCAACCGGAGGGAGGATGAATACGGGGGCAGTCACGAAAACAGGGCCCGGTTTTTAAAGGAGGTCATTACCGCGATCCGGGCGGTCTGGCCGCAAGAAAAACCGCTTATTGTCAGGGTTTCGGCTGAAGATTATGTCAGCGGGGGTAACCACCCGGAGGATCTTGCCAAGATGATTAATCTGGTAAAAAGCGCCGGTGTTGATGTTGTTCATGTCAGCTCGGGAGCGGTCGTGCCGGCCAAGATTAATACTTATCCAGGCTATCAGGTGAAATATGCCGAGATTATTAAAACGATGACAGGACTCCCGGTGATTGCGGGCGGGTTGATTACCTCCCCCTTCATGGCGGAAGAAATTATCCAAAATGAACGGGCGGATTTGGTGTTTCTCGGGAGGGAATTGCTGAGAAACCCGTATTGGCCTTTACAGGCGGCTAAAGAACTGGGGCAAGAGATAAAATGGCCTTTCCAGTATGAAAGAAGTAGATAACCTGCGCTCTAAATTGTATACAAGAGATATTTAGAGGATTTTTATACAGATTAACGAACAATTATTGTATTATTATCCGATCCCATTTTATAAGTAAAAAGGAGGTATTATCTTGAGGCGCAGGCTCGCAATATTTCTACTGCTGCTGGTTGTGCTGGCTTTGGTGGGCGCCGGCTGCATCAAAAAAGAGAGCAATGTGATTAAGATCGGTGTGTTTGAACCGATTACCGGGGCGAACGCCGCCGGTGGGCAGTTGGAGGTGGAAGGGATTCAACTGGCCAACAAGCTTTATCCGGAAGTTTTGGGGAAAAAGGTAGAACTGGTGATTGCAGATAACAAATCGGATAAAGTCGAGGCCGCTACCGCTGCCGCCCGTCTGGTCGAGAAGGAGAAAGTAACGGCGATTATCGGGAGCTGGGGTAGTTCGCTCTCCATGGCGGCCGGGGATATCGTCCGGCAGGGCAAGGTCCCCACGGTGGGCGCTTCCTGTACCAACCCGCTGGTGACCGCCGGGAATGATTACTATTTCCGCGTCTGCTTTATCGATCCGTTCCAGGGAACGGTGATGGCCAACTACGCTTACAAAAACCTGAATGCGCGGAAAGCGGCGATCATTCAGGAAGTGAACAATGACTACGCCGTCGGTTTGGCCAAATTCTTTATGGACAGCTTCAAACAACTCACCGGCGATGAGAACTCGATCGTTGCGGTGGCGAATTACAACACCGGCGACCAGGACTTTTCCGCCCAGTTAACGAATGTGAAGGCGAAGAATCCGGATGTGATCTTTGCCCCCGGTAACTTCACCGAATCGGCCTTGATCATCAGCCAGGCGAAAAAACTCGGGATCACCTGCCCCTTCATCGGCGGCGACACCTGGGAGACCCAGGAATTCTTAGATATCGGTAAAGAAGCGGTGGAAGGTGCGGTCTTCTCGACCTTCTTCGCCACCGAAACGCCAATCACTGCGGAATCGGCGAAATTCATCGAGGCGTACCGCAAAGAGTACGGTAAAGAACCGGCGGCCGTTGCTGCCCTCGGTTACGACGCCTACATCCTGATTCTGGACGCGCTGAAACGGGCCGGCACGACCGACCGGGTCAAGCTCCGGGATGAGATTGCGAAAACGAAAGACTTCCCGGGCGCGGCCGGCGTGATTACCCTTGACGCCAACGGCGACGCCATTAAGAATGCCGTCATTAAAGTGGTGAAAGACGGAAAATTCGCCTACTTGGACACGATTACGCCGCAATAAAGAACGGACGACAAAGCCTGCTTCCTTCGGAACCCCGGAGGAAGCAGGTCTTTATAGAAAATGAAATCGGGGTGTTTACATGACCTTAGATCTATTCCTCCAACACCTGAGCAACGGGATCTCGCTGGGCAGTTTATATGCGCTGATCGCCATCGGCTATACGATGGTCTATGGGATCTTGCGCCTGATTAACTTTGCCCATGGGGACATTTTTATGATGGCCACCTACTTTGCCTTTTTCGGGATCGTCACCTTTGGGATTCCGTGGTTTATCACTTTCCCCCTCGTCCTGGTCCTCACGGCCGTCCTTGGCATGGGGGTCGAGGCCGTTGCCTACCGGCCGCTCCGCGACGCGCCGAAGATCTCGGTGCTGATCTCGGCGATTGGCGCCTCCTTTTTCCTGGAGAACCTGACGATTGTTCTCTTCGGCGGAGTCCCCAAGCCCTTTCCTGCCCCCAAAATCTTTACCGATGTGGTGCAGGTGGGGACGGTTTCGATTCAAAAATTGACCTTCTATATCCCGGTCGTGACACTCATCTCCCTGCTGGGCTTGGTGTATCTGATTAATAAAACGAAAACCGGAATGGCAATGCGGGCGGTTTCGATGGACCATGAAACCGCGCGGGTGATGGGGATTAACATCAACCGCACCATCTCATTTACCTTTGGTCTGGGCTCGCTCCTGGCCGCCGTGGGCGGGATCATGTGGGGGCTGAAATTTCCCCAGATCCAGCCGTTAATGGGGGTGATCCCCGGCTTGAAGTGTTTTATCGCGGCGGTGATCGGCGGGATCGGCAATATCGGCGGGGCGGTGATTGGCGGTTTTATCCTTGGGATTGGCGAGATTATGTTGATTGCGTTCCTGCCTAATCTGACCGGTTACCGCGACGCCTTTGCTTTTGTGTTATTGATCCTGATTCTCATGTCGAAACCAACCGGGATTTTAGGCGAAAAAACAGCAGAGAAGGTGTGAGCAATGGCTGAGCATAAGAAGCGTAACCAAATTCTGACTGCAGTCTCGGTCCTGTTGTTGCTGGGCTTCATTACTTTCGCCGAGAACTACCTGGATTTATATATTGTGCGGATTCTCAATGTCTGCGCCATCTATGCGATCTTGGGGATGAGCATGAACCTGATTAACGGGTTCACCGGTCTCTTTTCGTTGGGACACGCCGGTTTCATGGCGGTTGGCGCCTATACGACGGCGCTCTTGACGATGCCGCCGGCGGTCAAACAGCAGATTTTTTACCTCGCTCCGCTGGCAAAACCGTTGGACCAGATGAACCTGGCCTTTCCCTTGGCGCTCCTGGCCGGCGGGTTGTTGGCCGCTCTGGTCGGCCTCCTGATTGCCGCGCCCGTCCTGCGCCTTAAGGGTGATTACCTGGCGATTGCAACTTTGGGCTTTGCCGAGATTATCCGGGTTGTCTTTACGAATACCCAGACGATTACCAACGGTGCGTTGGGACTGAAGGGAATCCCGGCGTTGACCAACCTCTGGTGGAGTTTTGGGACCACCGCCTTTACCCTGGTTGTCCTCCTTTCCCTCATCAATAGCAGCTACGGCCGGGCTTTAAAAGCGATCCGGGAGGATGAGATTGCCGCCGAGGCGATGGGAATCAATCTGGCGAAACACAAAACGCTCTCCTTTGTCCTGGGCGCCTTTTTTGCCGGCATTGGCGGCGGGCTGTTGGGCAACCTGCTCGGGACGATTGACCCGAAGATGTTCAGTTCGATGTTCACCTTCAATATTCTCTTAATCGTCGTACTGGGCGGGATGGGCAGCTTGACCGGTTCGATTATCTCTGCGTTCATTGTGACGATTGCCAACGAAGTCCTGCGCTTTTTGGATGAGTCGATTAACTTGGGTTTCGTGGTGCTCCAGGGAAAAGTCGGGATGCGTTCGGTTGTCTTCTCTGCTGCCCTGATGTTTGTGGTCCTCTTTTACCGCCACGGCTTGATGGGGAGCAAGGAGTTCAGCTGGGATCGGCTCCTGGCGGGCAAGTTTGTCCGGAAATTAATGGGTTGCTTTAAAAAGAGACTGCCCGAAGGGGGTTGCGATCAATGAGTCTTCTGAAACTACAGGATGTTACGATGAACTTTGGCGGGCTGACCGCGCTGCGCAGTTTCAATCTGGAACTCGCCCCGGGGGAGATCGTCGGTCTGATCGGCCCGAACGGCGCGGGGAAAACCACTGTCTTTAATGTGATCACCGGGGTGTACGAGCCTTCGCACGGGCAGATCTTCTTTATGGATCAGGAAATAACGGGGATGCGGCCGGACCTGATTACCAAGGCCGGGATTGCCAGAACCTTTCAGAATATCAGGTTGTTCAGAGGGTTAAGCGTGATGGATAATGTCCTGATCGCCAACCATCTCCACCTCAAAGCGAATTACCTCGCGGCGATGCTGAAACTCCCCGGCTACCGGCGGGAGGAACGGGAGATGCGGGAACGCTCCCTTGCTTTATTGGAAAGGGTTGGCCTCGCCGATTTACGCAATGAGCCGGCGGGTTCGCTCCCGTACGGAATGCAGCGGCGGCTGGAGATCGCGCGGGCCCTGGCGACCAAGCCGAAGCTTCTTCTCCTCGACGAACCGGCGGCGGGGATGAACCCGAAGGAAGCCGAGGATTTGACGGTCTTTATCAAAGAGATTCAGACGGAGTTTGACCTGACGATCTTCCTGATCGAACACCACATGGATGTCGTGATGAACATCTCCGAGCGGGTATATGTGCTTGATTACGGGATGACGATCGCCGGCGGGAAACCGGCCGAGGTGCAGAATAACCAAAGGGTGATCGAAGCCTATCTGGGGGTTAATGAAGATGTTGAAGATTGAAGACTTGGTAGTAGCTTACGGCGGAATCGAGGCCTTAAAAGGAATCAGCCTTGAGGTTGAAGAGGGTAAGATCGTAACCTTGGTCGGGGCGAACGGCGCCGGAAAAAGCACCACGCTGCGGACGGTGATGGGGCTGGTGAAACCGGTCAGCGGGCGGGTGTTGTTTAAAGGCCGGGATCTGCTGGCCGAAAAGACGCACAATATGGCGAAACTCCAGATTACCCTGGTCCCGGAGGGCCGGAGGATCTTTCCCAAGCTGACCGTCTTGGAGAATTTAAGGATTGGGGCTTTCATCCGGAACGATGAAAAGGGGATTAAGGAGGATCTCGAGTGGGTGTTCAGCCTTTTCCCCATTCTCCGCGAGCGCTCCTGGCAGTTGGCGGGGACCCTCTCCGGAGGCGAGCAACAGATGCTCGCGGTGGGGCGCGCTTTAATGTCCCGCCCGCGGCTGTTGATGATGGACGAACCGTCCCTGGGCCTCGCCCCGCTGCTGGTCAAGGAGATCTTCCGGATCATTAAAGAGATTAACCAGCAGGGTGTGACCATCCTGCTGATCGAGCAGAATGCGAATGCCGCTTTACGGATCGCGGATCAGGGCTATGTGATGGAGACCGGGCGGATTGTCCTCCAGGGTACCGGCCGGGAGTTGCTGGCCAACCAGCAAGTAAAAACGGCTTACCTGGGTAAAAGCAGAGAGTAGGGTGAGCTGTTTGGATTAAGGATTATTTGAAAACAAAACACGCTCCTGTCCAACTGGGCGGGAGCGTGAGTTTTTAGTAACGTCCATCCCTAACAGTTCTTCATGATGCTCCCAACCACCTGAGTAGGAGCGTGAATGTTCAGGTCCATCCTGCACGATCAGTTCTTCATCGCGCCCTACCCGGCCACCTGACCGGGGAGTGTGCTTCAGGTTGTTGGCATATATCTCAGCCGGTTGCATAGCTTATTTGTAATCAATTTTCTTCAGCAGGCAGTTCCCACAGCAACATTGGACGGAAGAAATTCTTTGACGGGACGCACATTTTCCAGTAACTCCTTGCAGGAAGACGGAGTCCGATCCGCAATTCTTCTTTATCAGGAAGCGGCTTTCCGGCCGTTGTTCCAAGTAAGGGGGGAACAGTATTGAATTCCGGTAATAAAATCATGGGTTTGTTTATCGGCGTGTCCTTAATCATTTCGGCGATCATCTTTGGTTCCTATTTTTACCAGGCGCAGAGTCCGGGACAGACGATCAACGTGACGGGAGCGGCCTCCCAGGACTTTGAGGCGGATACGGTGAAATGGACGCTCAACCTTGAAGAAGATGTATATGGCGAAAACCTCGCGGAAGGGTATGCAAAGCTCGCAACGATCCGGGAAAAAATCTTTGCCTTACTTGAAAGCAAAGGGGTCGGTCGCGAGAGTGTTACGTTGAAACCGCCGCAGGTCTATAAGGAATACGATTACACGAACAATGCCCGGATCTTCAGAGGATACCACTTCCAGCAGACGATTTACGTGATTACCGACCAGGTGGACGCGGTGGAAGAGGTCGCTTTCAATCCAGTGAAGCTGCTGGCCGGCGGGACGATCAATTCGAATCTGGAGTATTTTTATTCCCGGATCGATGAACTCAAAAAGGAACTGATCGGGGAAGCGACCAAAAACGCCCGCGAACGGGCAGAGAAGATGGTGGAACAGACCGACGTCAAAGTCGGGAAGATTGTCTCCGTCCGTTCCGGTGTGTTCCAGATCACCGAGCCCAATTCGACCAGGGTTGAAGCCTATGGGATCCATGATACCTCGACCCGCCAGCAACAGATCCGGGTTACGGCCAATGTGACGTTTAGGCTGAAATAAAGTGTTTTAATTCGACAAAAAACCCGGGGGTGTTCAGCCTCCGGGTTTTTTATCGTTTATTTGGCTTTGTTTTTCGAGTAAACGTCAAAGGCGACGGCCATTAAGAGGACGAAACCCTTGATCGTCATCTGCCAGTCGATCCCGATCCCCATGATGGACATTCCGTTATTGAGCACCCCCATCACTAAGGCGCCGATGATCGCCCCGATGACGGTCCCGATGCCGCCGGTGGCGGAAGCGCCGCCGATGAAGCAGGCGGCGATGGCATCCAGTTCGAAGTTGGTACCCAGTAATGGGAAGGCCGAATCGGTCCGGGCTGCGAAGGCGATGCCGGCCAGGGCCGCCAGGACCGCCATGTTTAAATAGACACAGAAAAGAACCTTATTGGTGTTAATCCCCGAGAGCTTGGCGGCTTTTTCATTCCCGCCCATTGCATAGATGTAGCGTCCCGGGACCGTTTTCGTGGTGAAAAAGTGGTAACCGCCGATCAGGACGCTCAGAATCACCAGGATGATCGGGATCCCCTTGTAGGCGGCCAAGGCGTAGGCAAAAAGGTTGATCGCCAGGATGGTGAGGAGAAGTTGGGCGAGAAACAGGGAACGCGGGATCAGTTCCGTCTCGCTTTTCAACTTCTGTCTTCGCTTTTTGATCTGTGAGTAGAGGAGAATGAGGGATAAGAGGACAGAGACGACGATCGGGGTAAGGTTAAATTTGGAGCCAAAGAAGGGGAAGAGGTCCGGAAGATAGCCGGAACTGATCATCTGGAAAGAACGGGGGAACGGCGATAAGGTCAGCCCTTTAAGGATGGTATTGGTTAGGCCCCGGAAGAGAAGCATCCCGGCCAGGGTTACGATGAAGGCGGGGATGCGGACATATGCGATCCAAAAACCCTGCCAGCACCCGATCACGGCGCCGATCAGGAGGCCAATGGTGATGGCGAGGGTAACGTCCATTTTCGCGTGGATAATCAATTTCCCCATGATCGCCGCGATGAAGGCCGCCACCGAACCAACCGACAGGTCGATATTTCCCCCGGTCAGAATGCAAAGGGTCATCCCGATTGCCAGGATCAGCACGTAACTGTTTTGCAGGATGAGATTGGTCACATTCATCGGGACCAAAAGAATACCGTTGGTGGCGATCTGGAAGAATAACATGATCACAATTAATGCAACAAGCATGGCATATTGGCGGATATTGCTTTTTAACGCAAAGCCGATCGATTCAAACTTGACGGATTTTGTGTTTTCCATTGCCATCAGTAACGCCCCCTATTACTCTGCATAATACATTTCATTATATTTTCCTGCGACGCCTCTTCTTTGTTGAGTTCGCCGACGATTCTCCCTTCGCTCATCACATAGATCCGGTCGCAGACGCCCAGGATTTCGGGAAGTTCCGAGGAGATAAAGATGATTGCTTTACCCTCCTCCGCCAGTTGATTAATGATCGTATAAATTTCATATTTGGCGCCGACATCGATTCCCCGTGTCGGTTCGTCCAGGATTAGGAGATCAGGGGCGGCAAAGATCCACTTGGCCAGGACTACTTTTTGCTGGTTCCCGCCCGAGAGGTCTTGTACTTTCTGTAAGATACTCGAGGAGCGAATATTGAGTTTTTGCCGGTAGGTCATCGCCGCGGCGTTCTCCTTTGAATCATCAATAACCCCTCGTTTACTGATTTTTTTCAAGCTAGACAATGAGATATTGCGTTTGATGTTGTCAATCCCGATCAGACCGGCCGTCTTCCGGTCCTCGGTGACATAGGCCAAACCATGATTAATGGCCTGTTGCACATTGTTGAGGGAAATCTCCTTCCCGTCCTTGAAGATCTGCCCGCTAATCTGCCGGCCGTAGGCTTTCCCGAAAATGCTCATGGCCAGTTCGGTCCGGCCTGAACCCATCAGCCCCGCCAGGCCAACAATCTCCCCTTTATGGACCTTGATGTTGACGTCTTTGATTACCTTGCGGCCTTCAATTTGGGGGTGATAGACCGTCCAGTTTTTCACTTCAAAATAGACGCCGCCGATTTTGGGTTGGCGTTTGGGAAAGCGGTCGACCAACTCCCGGCCGACCATTCCTTTGATGATCCGGTCCTCATTGATCTCCTCACGGTCGACTTGGAGGGTTTCGATCGAGGCGCCGTCGCGGAGGATCGTGATGGAATCCGCGACTTTAATCACCTCATGCAGTTTATGGGAGATGAGGATGGAAGTAATCCCGGTCTTCTTCAACTCCAGGAGGAGCCTTAACAAGTTATCCGCCTCTTCTTCATTGAGGGCGGCGGTCGGTTCGTCCAAGATCAGGAGCTGTACTTCTTTGGCCAAGGCTTTCGCGATCTCGACCAGTTGCTGTTTACCAACGCTGAGGTCTTTAATGAGCATGTGGGAATTTTCCCTGAGGCCGACCTTTTGCAGAATCTTGGCGGCGTCCCGGTGGGTCTTTTCCCAATCAATCACGCCCAACCTTGCCCGCTCATTACCGAGGAAGATATTCTCGCCGATCGACAGGTAGGGAATGAGGGCCAGTTCCTGGTGGATAATGACAATGCCGTTTTTTTCGCTGTCCCTGATACCGCGGAAGAGGCAATGTTTTCCCTGGTAAATGATCTCCCCGCTGTACGTCCCATAGGGATAAACGCCGCTTAAGACATTCATGAGCGTGGTTTTACCGGCGCCGTTTTCGCCGACAAGGGCATGGATCTCGCCGGCTGTCACTTTGAGATTGACATTATTGAGGGCTTTGACTGCGCCAAAGCTTTTGCTGATCTTTCTCATCTCAAGGATCGTTTGCATCTAATCCCGCCCTTTGCTTGTGGTCTCCAGGAAAGAGTCGCTGGGCAGATT
>JAKOVI010000074.1 GCA_029782135.1 Bacillota bacterium | reverse complement strand
CTGTTGTTAAGAATGATCTCAAGATGTCCATTACGTTCCTGCCCGGTCAGGCCCGGCTTCGTCATGAGTAACTCCGCATACCCTTGTATGCTCGACATCGGATTTTTCAGGTCATGGGAGATGTCGAGAATCAACCGCCGCCGGTCTTCCTCCGACTTTTTACGCAGGGAAATTTCCTGCTCAATCCGGGCCGCCATCTCGTTAAAGGTGTTTTGAAGTTCGGCAAACTCATTTTTCAGGCGCAATTCCACCCGCGCCGAATAGTCGCCTTCCCGCAAAAGCCTGGTCCCGTCGCAGAGCTTTCGCAGCGGTACGGTGATCCCTGCCGCGGTAATCCGCGAGTATAGAAAGGCGAAAAGCGCGAGGATCAGGAGATAAATCAACACCACGACCGTTGCCGCCATACCCGCGCGCTTGAAATCCCCGGCGGCGGCCTCCTTGTTATAGACCAAAGAAAAATCCAGCCGGAGGGAGGTTGGGAAGGTAACAATCAGCCAAAACTCCCCTTTCGGCTGGTAAAGAATATCGTAATGGTAGGGCTTGCTTTTGCTTTCCGCCAAAAATGTTGTAAATTCCCCGGCCGTCAGCTCGTCTTTCCCAATGGTGTCAAGGCCGCTTGAGTAAACGACACGGTATTCCTTGTCGACAACCTGCACGCCGCCGCCGTTTTGCACGACCGCGGAGGCATCGATCTGCCGGTAATCCTCTTTGATTATTGCGCTTGCCGGGTACTTGTTTTTGGCCAGCGAGCCTGCGATCAAGCCGCTGGCATAGGAGAGCATCACAAAAGCAAGGACCGTCGCCAGGATCGTCAGCAAAAAGAAGACCAGAAAATTAAGGAGAAATTGATTGGACAGTTTTCTTTTCATTGTTTTTCTCCAGTATAATGGAGCTTGTACCCGATACCGCGGATGGTCTTCAGGTACTCCGGTTTTTGCGGGTCGTCCTCAATCCGGTTCCGGATACGGCTGATATGCACCATTACAGTGTTGTCGTCATAATAGTAGTCCTCGCCCCATACCGCTTGATAAAGCTGGCGTTTTGTAAATACCTTCTCCGGGTGTTCAATAAAGTACAACAGCAGCTTGTATTCCTTGGCGCCAAGTTCAAGCGGCTCTCCGTTCTTAAAGGCGCAGCATTTTTCTTTGTCGATGGACAAATTCCCGTAGCTGATGCAGACACCGGATTTTTCTTTCCCTGAAAGATACTCATGATTCCGTCTCAGTTGTGCGCCGACACGCGCCACCAACTCGGCAATGGAAAAGGGTTTGACAAGATAATCGTCCGCTCCCAGTCCGAGCCCCAACACCTTGTCCATCTCGTCCGCCCTGGCGGTCAGGAAGATGACGGGAATGGTGCTCTGTTCCCGCATTTTCCGGAGGAGATTAAACCCGTCCATCACCGGCATCATCACGTCAAGGATTGCCAGATGGACTTCCTGTGCCGTAAAGATCTCCCATGCTTCCTTGCCGTTTTGCGCCGTCAGGACGGTATAGCCGTTTTCCTCAAGGCTGATTTTGATTAAGTCCCGGATATCTTTCTCATCGTCGGCAATTAGAATGTTCGTTATTCGCACCTCCCGCCCATAAAGCTCCGTTGTTCACCATACCGTCACTACCACCTGTAACGGCAACCCGGCCATCACCTACTCCACATGCTCGTCTCTCAAACATGAACACCTATTCATCATTAAGCAACATTTTTGGGCTCTTAAAGTACAGCGCCTTATCATCAACCGCCCGCATCGTCGCCAGGATTCCGTCCAGGTGGTCATATTCATGTTGCAATAACTCCGATAAATCGCCTTCCAGTTTTAGTTCGTGGTCACGAAAGTCCAGATCTTTAAACTGAATTATACATCTTTTGTAGCGCTTGACCCTCACCAAGAGCCCGGGGAACGACATGCAATCATCCAAGACCTCCATCAGTTCGTCATCCGGGAAATGCAAGACGGGGTTGACAAAGACGACGGGCTCATTGATCTGCATATAGATTAAGCGTTTGAAGACGCCGATCTGCGGGGCGGCAATTGCCCGCCCCAGCCCATACTTTTTCCGGAAATCGATCAAGGTGTCATGCAAATCTTGGACAACCGCTTTGAGGATGCCAATTTCTTCCCGTTCGACCGGCGAACTGACCTGATATAACCTTGGATCTCCTAAGAGTAAGATTTCTCTTACCATGAGGCGTCCCCCTTCTATAACGGTATGATTAGCTCAGGAAAACTCCGG
>JAKOVI010000071.1 GCA_029782135.1 Bacillota bacterium | reverse complement strand
GGAATTAATTCCATTCCTCCCCCGTAAGATAGTCTTTCCCGAGCGCTGCTGGGAGTATCTTCCCTCCACCTTTCCCCGGGCGAAAAGAGGAAACAACCGGTTTTTAATGCGCAAGCTATAAACAACCCGCCGGCCGGGAGCGCTGACCGGCTCATAATAGACCAGCGGTTCTTCAATCGCCAGTTCATACCAGACCCTGGCCATAACCTTCCCTTCCGCTTTCACTTTCTTCGTTTCGCTGCTCCCGTCCAGGTAGCGCAGGATCTTCTCTCCCCTGATTAAAAGATCACCGCGGGAGACCGTATCCCCTTCTTGCACCACCGGTGTACCGTCAACCACGACCAGGCTGGTGATCAACCCGTCTTTCGCGGCCACCAGATCCGTCGCCGCCTGGTCAACCGCCGGCGGCAAGGTTTTCTCGGTCACCCTCACCAGGGAAACGACCCCTTGGAAATCGACGGAGACCCAGACCGCTTCGGGAAGGCGCATCCGCAGTTCCTTAATGAGCCAATCCCTTTTCTCCACGACCTCCCGGCGGCCGGTGCCGGGCCGGAGCCCCAATTCGGCAAGGTGCTGCCGGATGCGGTCCTTCTCAAGGGTTTTTACCCCGGTGATCTCAACAAACCAGATGAAAGAGGATAAAAAATACAGGGCGAACAGGAAGACCAGCATGCCAAAGAGCCAGCCTTTTTTCCGCTTGATTCTTTGCCAGAGAAAAGGCAAACCCCGGCGGCGCAGGATCTTCCCGCGGGTACGCGTGCGCCAAAAGTACGGACGGAGCCGGGGGTACGCTGTTGCTTGCATTTTAAAGATGATAATATCAGGTGCTTTCCGCTGGACATCCCAAAAAGTGACGCCGCCGGCCAGCGCCTGGTTAATCATGGCTTCGCATGCTTTGCCCTGCACCATCGCCACAAGATAACCCTGGAGAAAAGCCAAGAGGCGCTGGGAGATCATGACTCCTCCCCCCGCTCTTCCCATTCGATATGGTCGATCCGGCCTTCGATCTCCACCTGTTCCTGGTCGATCACCAAAATCTCCAAATCCGCGCCGGTGATCTTCAATTTTCCCGCCGGCGTCCCGAGCCGGATCAGATCTTTGGCGTACTCCCTGATTCCCCGGTGATTTTCGATCAGGAGACGCTGCCTACCCGTTAAGACCAGGCGGGGAAGGTCCAAGACAATCTCGGACGGCAACTCGAAAAAATCAGCCACTTTAGCCCGGAAACGCCCTCTTTTGGCCTGCTTCCCCTCTTTCATCCACTTCTCCCCTGCCGACTGTAAATTACCCGGCGCTTTCTTTGGGCCGGTTTTCCCGGACAAAGCGCAGTGCCGGCTTTTATCAAATTATGCAGCGGGCCGGGGAAAAATGAGTATCAATCGGGGTTATTTCCCCGCGTCGCCAAGTATTCCAGGATCAACTCCTTCCGGTTCCGCGCCGGATCTTCGGTCACCCAGTGGAAAATTTCCTGTAAGACCTCCCCCACCCGGGGACCGGGCTGGATCCCCAGGAATTCCATGACCTCATGGCCGTTCACCGCCAGGTCGCGCAGGGAGAGTACGGTCTCCCCGGCAAGCAGCGCCTCCAGGCGGGCGGCGAACTGCGTAAGCCCGCTAAAGGCACGGGCAGCGACGCCCGGCGTCCCGACCAGATCGGCTCTTCTTAATTCCAACAATCCTTTGATGTTCTCTTTGCCCACCCGCGCCACCAGCCGCCGGAGGGCGGCATCGGTCATCCAGGGATCGGCCGGGAACATATGCCAGCGGACCAGCGCCAGAATTTGCTCCGCCACTTTCCGGGGGAAGCGCAGCCGTTCCAAAATCGCCGCCGCCAGTTCCGCCCCCACCTTTTCATGGCCGTAATAATGAAGCCGATCTCCTTGAACGACCCTGGTCCGGGGTTTTCCCAGATCATGAAGGAAGGCTGCCCAGCGCAGTCCGGTCGCAGGTTTGATCGCCTGCACGGTCGCGACCGTATGCCGGAACAAGCCCGGTTCGGCCAGGACCGCACCGAATTCCGGCAGGACGGCCGGCAAAAGGCCGCTGCGGGCCATCCCCTCCAGGCCGGCCTTTGGAAAGGAAGCAACCAAGAGTTTGGTCAACTCGTCCCTGATGCGCTCGCCGCTGACCTTGGTGATCAATCCGGGCGTGATCCCTTTCTCCGTCTCCCGGTCGCCACGGAAGCCAAGCGTCGCCTGGAAACGGTAAAACCTGAGCATCCGCAAAGCATCTTCGCCAAAGCGGACCGCCGGCTCGCCCACCGTCTTCACCAGCCGCCGCTTCAACGCTTGCACGCCGGCAAAAGGATCAACCAGCTTCTCCCGGAGCGGGTCGAGGGCGATGGCGTTCATCGTAAAATCCCGGCGCGCGAGATCCGCCTCAAGAGAAGGGGTGAAATTGACCCAATCAGGGCGCCGCCCGTCGCTGTAAGCGCCCTCCTCCCGGAAGGTTGTGATATCAACTTCCAAGCGGTCAAAGGGTACCCGCACCGTCCCGAATTTCTCCCCCAACGGCCAGGCATTGGCAAAGAGCGTTTTGACCTTTTCCGGCCGCGCGTCGGTTGCCAGATCCCAATCCTCCGGGGTCCTGTCCAAAAGGAGATCGCGGGGGGCGCCCCCGACCAAGTAGGCCTCATATCCCGCTTCCGCCAGCCGGTTCAGGGCAAACAGCACCTCCTCCGGAATCTGCCGGCGCAGGCGCCGCCACCAGTTCGGCCGCCACATGCTCAGCCCTCCTTCGTTCTGGCCTCTTTTTAAACCGCACCCGCAAACTTGTCTTAAGCTGTCTTCTGTCTTGACTTCTTTGTTTATGTTTTTAAACAGTCAGTCAATTTAATCTTTTTGTTCCTAAACGGTGCCCATAGAATAAACCGCGCCGTCTTCCACATAAAAATAAGTGATCACCCCCTCGGCACCGAACGGGGTAAACCGTCATGGAGGTACACGATGCGGATCATCATTCTCCAACGGGAAAAAGTCCTTTTCGGCCTTTACCTCTTTGGGATTCTGCTTTGCCTGCCCATCTTACTCCCGTACCTGACCGCGCCCACGGAAGGCCGGTTAAGCAGAATCCCGCTGATCATCGATCCGGGGCACGGGGGGATCGACGGCGGAACCCAGGATCACCAGGGTAATCTGGAAAAAAAGATTAACCTTGAGATCGCGTTGAAACTCCGCGACCAAATCCGGCAGAGCGGTTTAACCGTCCTTATGACCCGCGAGACCGATATCGAACTATACCCGTACATCGCGGGACGGCGGGGACGCCACCGCCGCGACTTGCAAACCCGGATTGAAAAGGCGAAGACCGCCAATTGCCAGTTTTTAGTGAGTATCCACTGCGACTGGTCAACCGACCAAACTAGGCGGGGGATGGTCGTTTTTTATAACCAGCAGAACCAGTCCAGTAAAGAACTTGCCTTTGCCATTCAGGAAGAACTGAATCATCTTCAGCCCACACCGCAAAAAGCTGCCCCGGGTAGATACTTCGTCCTTGAACAACCCGGCCTGACCGGCGTCCTCATTGAAGTAGGCTTCCTTTCCCATCCGGAGGAAGCCGCCCTCCTCCAAAACCCGGATTATCAAGAGAAGATCGCCTTTGCCATTAGCAAGGGCATTCTCCGCTATTTCCGGGACTATTTCCGCGAAAGCCAAGCCTCATGAGCTTATTCGGCGTGCTTTGGTACTGCCCGGCTGTAATTCCCGACGAGCAGCTCCGGAAAGCGTTTCCCGAGTTCCGCCAGGAAGGTACTGATCCCGGCAGGCTCACCGGACAAGTCCAAACCGCCCTTTTTCAATCTTTCCCAGAGCAATTCCGGATCGATATTCAGGTTCCGCAACTGGATCATATTCACCGGGTGCGCCGCCAGGAAGGCAAAGAACTTTTCCATCTGTGACTTCAAGTCGGTAAAGCCCGGCATCACCAGCAGGTTGAGCGCGACGAAGACCGACTCCCGCCGCAACCGGTCGATCGACGCCCCCACTTCTTCCAGGGAATAGCCTTGAGGCCGGTGGTAAAGCCGGTAAGCCGCCGGGTCGGCGGAAAAGAGACTGATCCGCGCGGAATCCAGCCCGGCGCCGGCCAGGGCGGCCAGGACGTCCGGGAGACCGGCGTTGGTGTTGATATTGATCGTCCCGCCCGCCGTTTCCCGGCGGAGAGCGGTAATCGCTTCCTTAATTACTTCCCAGGCCAGGAGGGGTTCCCCTTCGCAGCCCTGGCCAAAACTGATGATCGCATCCACCGCGGAAAGGTGCGGGAGGGCAACCTCGACCACTTCGGCGACGGAGGGGCGGAAGGCGATCCGCCCTTGCGGTGAAGGGCAGCACTCCGCGGCCTGCTTGGAGATACACCCCAGGCACCGGGCATTACAGCCCGGCGAAACCGGAATCCCGCCCTCCCAGCGGCGGTAAAAAATATTCTGGGCGGTAAAACAGCGGTATTCCCGGGCGCACTTTGCCAACTGCCGGAGGATGCGGTTCGCGGGGTGCGCCGCCAGTTTCTTCTGGATTAACCCCGGTAAGTCCGGGGTATTGTAGACCAGCGGGTTCCATTTTTCATCCTCGTCCGTTTGCCGGGCGGCGACATAGAGATCTCCGTCCATCGCCGCCACCGCCGTGTAACCAAATAAGGGCAGAGGCGGCGCTCCCGGCCGGCGCCGGTAGGCGGGCAAGAGCGTTCGCGTATAGCCCTGGGGGAGAATCGCCGCCACCGCCGTCAGCCCCGGTTCATCAATGATCGCCACTTCGCCGGTGGCGTCCTCCAAGCCCAAAGGTTGCCGTTCCGGCAGGCAAAAAAGACTGGCCCCGGGTGGTAACGGGATCAGATCATCACCGGTCAACTCCCAGTACTCTTCACCGGCAGCCGCCAAAGCCCTTAGCTCCGGCTCCAGCCTTAACTCACCCTCCGGCGTCGCATAAACCAACTGGATCTTCTTTCCCACGCGCGTATGCCTCCCAACCCGCTCTGGATGATGAAAAGAGGAAGATTGACCAATCTTCCTCTTTTCCTTTTGTCTATGCCGTTTACGCAAAATGTTTCAGCAGTAAGTCCAGATCCAACTCCGGATAGACCGGGAAACGTTTCAGCAAAGACTGGACCCGGGTACGCACTTCCGCTTTGACCTTCTCTTCGAGGAGATAATGGGCTTTACTGAGGGTGCCGGCGTTTGGCCCCGACGTAACCGGTTGCGGTTTGGTATTGCTCAAGACGGTCTTCAGGCAGGCGGCAATCTCCTTCATCTCCGCCGGACCCATCCCCAAGGTAGTCACCGCCGGGGTACCGAGGCGTAAACCACTGGTATACCAAGCGCCATTCGGGTCGTTCGGGATCGAGTTGCGGTTCAGGGTGATCCCGCATTCCCGCACCGCCGTCTCCGCCTGCCGGCCGGTCAGCCCGAACGGCCGTACATCGATCAATAAGAGGTGGTTGTCCGTCCCTTGGGTCAAGACGGTCATCCCTTCGTCCATACAGGCCTGGGCGAGACTTCTGGAGTTTTCGACAATCCGGTGGGCATAGGCCTTAAAGTCGGGGGTATTGGCTTCCGTCAAGGCAACCGCCTTCGCGGCCATCACATGCGGGAGCGGACCGCCAATCACCAGCGGGCACCCCTTGTCCACATGTTCGGCAAATTCGGCGGTGCACAAGACCATCCCGCCCCGCGGTCCCCGTAAAGTTTTATGGGTCGTCGTCGTCACCACCTGGGCATGGAGAACCGGGTTATAGTCGTCGGCAAAGACGCCCCCGGCAACCAGCCCGGCAAAGTGCGCCATGTCCACCATTAAGACCGCACCGACCCGGTCGGCGATCGCACGCAGGCGCTTGAAATTAATCGCCCGGGGATAGGCGCTGTACCCCGCCAGTAAAATCAGTGGTTTTATCTCCTCTGCCAGCCGTTCGATTTCATCGTAATCCAACAAACCGGTCTCCGGGTTGACCCCGTAACTAAATGCCTCGAACATCTGGGCGGAGACATTATGACGATAGCCATGGGTGAGATGCCCACCGCTATAATAATCCATCCCGAGGAGACGCTGGTTACCCAGGAGTGCCCGGAGCTTATTCCAGTCTTCCCGGTTCATCTGCGACGGGTCTTTCACGCCCAGGCGGTCCATTTCAGGGGTCTTCACCCTGGCGTTCAAAATCGCCCAGTAGGCAACCAGGTTGGCATCGGCGCCGCTATGCGGTTGCACATAAGCATGGTCCACGCCAAACAAGCGGCAAGCCTGTTCACAAGTATAACTTTCGATCCGGTCCACATTGTCACAACCGGCGTAAAACCGGTGGTAAGGAAAACCTTCGGCGTATTTATCCGTCAAAAGATTGCCCATTGCCAGTTGAGTAGCAAGGGAAGAGTAGTTCTCACTGGCAATCAGTTTTAAATTGGTTCGTTGGTCCCTTAACTCAAAAACGATATCCCGCGCCACTGACGGGGCGACTCTAGCCACGGCGGTCAAGTTGGCCAGATATGCTAAAAAGTCTGCGTTCAGTTCGGCAGGGTTTGTTTTGGCAAGGTACTCCTGTATTGCCGCGTTCGCCATCTTCTTCGTAACTCCTCACTTTCTTTCCCCATTTGCTTTATTTTAAAAATTATACCATCTCCGGATGGTTTGTCAATTTAAGTAATAGTTTCGGGAAAAGGTTTGCCAGGAAAAGTAGCGAATAATAATAAGATCATATAGAGTGCTCATGCTTTTTACATAGCCACTCTTATATAGTATAATAGTCTCAATCATCCTTTCACCAGATTGCTTGATAAGGAGTGACTAAAGTGAAAAGAATCGTGTTGACCGGCGGGGGAACAGCCGGTCACGTGATGCCAAACCTTGCCCTTCTTCCCCAATTGCGCAAGAACGGTTGGGAGATTCTTTATATCGGCAGCAAGGATGGGATGGAACAACAACTCATCCGTGAACAGCAGATCCCTTATTATACCGTGGCAACCGGCAAGTTCCGGCGTTACTTATCCTGGCAGAATCTCTCCGATCCCTTCCGCGTCGTCAAAGGAGTAATCGAATCCTATAAATTATTAAAAAAACTCCGTCCGGATCTTGTCTTTTCCAAAGGCGGCTTTGTCTCGGTCCCTGTCACAATCGGCGCCTGGTTGAACAAAATACCGGTCATCCTTCATGAGTCCGACCTCACACCCGGGCTGGCCAACCGGATCGCTTTGCCGTTTGCCTCCGTAATCTGCACAACCTTCCCCGAGACTCTCAAGCATTTACCGCCAGGCAAGGCGGTCCTGACCGGGAATCCGATCCGGGCGGAATTACTGACCGGCTCGAAAGAAAAAGGCTTGCAGATCTGCGGGTTTTCCGCCGACAAACCGGTGATCCTTGTGATCGGCGGCAGCCTCGGTTCCGTCAAAATCAACCACCTGGTCCGGGCGATCCTTCCTGATCTTCTCCTCAAATACCAAGTAGCGCATATCTGCGGGAAAGGGAACGTTGACCCGACCCTCACCCGGTTCAAGGGGTATAAGCAATTCGAATTTTTAGGAGCGGAACTCCCGGCGGTGATGGCCGCGGCTGATCTCTGCCTTTCCCGCGCCGGGGCGAATGTCCTTTTTGAACTCCTGGCCTTGAAGAAGCCGAACTTGCTCATCCCCTTGCCGAAAAGTTCCAGCCGTGGGGATCAGATCCTCAACGCGCAATCCTTCAAACAACAGAATTTCAGCATGTTACTTTATGAAGAGGAGATTAACGAGGCGGTTCTGAAAAACGCGATCGATACCCTTTACCAAAACCGGCATGAATATATTAAAGCGATGAGCGAGAGCAAGCTGGCCGATGCCGGCCAGGAGATCATTAAGATCATCGAAAGCACCGCCCAGGCTTCCCGGGGTTCCCGGCGTCCGCGGAAACGCAACCGCTGAGGAGTTGGGCACGCACCGCCCGCTTTGCAAAGCTTCACTTTCCGCCCAGGCTGCCGGCGTTATTAAAAAATCAGAACTGTTTATTCCTAAATCGCGTTTTCGCTTGTTTTAAGTTCCTCCCGTTGGCTTTTTCATAATATAAAGCGGGAGGTGATTAAATGAGCAGCGCTTGCAGTGTTTTACGCCGAATTGAGGTAGTCTCGCAGGAAGTCGCGGAGTTCCTCGGGAACCCTAGTGCCCTTACCCCGGCCATCGCAGCCGAGTTAAGCAACCAGATCGAATTAATCCGCGGCGTGGTAAGAAATTTGCCTCTGTCCACCGCCCGGAAAAACGACATCCTTCGCCGGTTAAACCAGGCCCAATTTATCCTCGCCAACGGCACACTGGGCCTTAGTGATATTGAACGGATCCTGTCAGTTTTGCAGATTTTGCAGCTCTCCGCCATGAAAGTGAAAAGCCAAAAACTCCCATGTGTTGGCGGTCTTGTCACCGTCCATCCTTCCAACCGTTTCAGCACGGTTTGCGTTTGTCATTAACCATCATCAAATGACTGGGAGAAAGAATTACCCCCCGCGCGGCGGGGGGTTTCCCTTCTCCGGTTTCCGCTCTCCCGGTCTTACTTTTGGGTCAGATAGGTCCAGG
This sequence comes from Bacillota bacterium, assembly GCA_029782135.1. Taxonomy (GTDB): domain Bacteria; phylum Bacillota; class UBA4882; order UBA10575; family UBA10575; genus JAAYGU01. The sequence goes on along the minus strand of JAKOVI010000071.1, from coordinate 4,003 downwards.
CTTTAATCGCCGCTTTTGCCCCTTCGCCGCAGGCGACAATGATCTGTTTCTCCGGGATATTGGTTACATCGCCGGCGGCAAAGACGCCGGGAAGACTGGTCCGGCACTCACAGTCAATCACCACTTCGCCAAGGTCGTTTTTCCGCAGCGCCTGGAGAAAGTCACTATTCGGCTCCAAGCCAATCTCTACAAAGATCCCTTCAACCGGTAACCGCTCAACCAGACCTGTCTTCCGGCTCTGCACGGAGACCGCCGCGATCATCTGTTCACCATGGATCTCGGTAACCAGGGAATGCTGATAAAGCCGTACTTTAGGATGGTCGATGATTTTCTCCGCTAAAACTTGGTCGGCGGTTAATTCCTCGTCGCTAATTAAATAGATCTGACGGGCCTCGTTGGCCAGTAAGTCCAAGACTGCTTGCACGCCGGAATTCCCGCCACCGGCGACCGCGACCACCGCCTCCCGGAAGAGGGGGGCGTCACAGGTTGAACAGTAACTGACCCCTTTCCCTTTGAATTCCTCTTCCCCTTTGACCCCCAGCTTTTTCGGTCTTTTTCCGGACGCTACGATCACCGCCCGCGCCCGGTGCGCCCCGGTCGTTTTCCCCGTAACGGCAAAAACCCCGGCCTGCGCTTCCAAGTTAACCGCTTCATCGATCACCACCGTGGCCTTTTCCTTCTTCAACTGCTCTTCAAACCGCTGCATGAGTTCCGGTCCGGAGATCTCCAGAAAACCCATGTAATTCTCGACCAGCGTCGTCCAGTTCGCTTGTCCGCCGATATCTTTACTGAGGATCAGCGTGCGTAAGCCCTTCCGCAGGCAATAGACCGCCGCCGTCATCCCGGCCGGCCCGGCGCCAATGATGATGAGGTCATAAAGTTCCCCCGTCATCTTTCTCGCCTCCCTTTAGCCGAGCAACTCCTTGATGCCGTCCGGATCGTATCCGATAATGATCTGCTCGCCAATCGTCGTCACCGGAACACTTCTTTGCCCGGTCAGTTCCACCATCCGCTTAGCCGCGGCCGGATCTTTCCCCACATCCACTTCGTGAAAGGAAATCCCTTCAGCCCGTAAGAAATCCTTCAGCCGCGTACACCAGGGGCAAGTCGAAGTGGTATAAACCGTTACCTCTGCCATGTTGTCCCCTCCTTCTTTAAGATGATTCACTAAATTCTTCTCTTCTCCGCTTCCGGTTATTGATCTTCCCTTTCTCCCCGCTTTTCATGCGCACGGACCCGGAGCGGACGAGCAATGAAGCAAGAAATAACAATACACCGCCGGCGGCTGTGATAGCACCGGAGCCGGGGGAGAAGATAACCATGGTCAACACCGCCCGGTTCAGAACGGTAAGGTCCGGTACTGCTTTGGCCCGGCAACAAAAAGATCATTTCCTTTCGTGTCAACCGCCACGATCAGCGGCATCCGTTCCACCGCCAGCCGGTAAATCGCTTCCGTCCCCAAATCGGCATAGTCAACCAGCTCGGCGGCTTTTACACTTTGGGCGATTAACGCGGCCGCGCCTCCAATCCCTACCAGATAGACCGCTTTATTCCTTTTGATCGCCGCGGTCACCTCCGGCGACCGTTGCCCCTTCCCAATCATGATCTTAAGCCCTTCATCCAAGAGGAGCGGGGCGTAACTGTCCATCCGGCTGCTGGTCGTCGGCCCGCAGGATCCGATCACCCGGCCAGGCTTCGCGGGGCTGGGCCCGACATAAAAGATCGCCTGGTTTTTAAGGGGGACCGGCAAGGGTTTTCCGGCTTTTAGCTGGTCAACCAGCCGTTTATGCGCCGCATCCCGGGCGGTATAGATCACCCCGGAGAGCAGGACCTGCTCGCCGATGGCCAAGTCGTCAAGTTGTTCTTGCCGCGCCGGCGCCTCGATCAGTTTAATCTTCCTCATCGTCTCCACCTCACAACACGGTTTCTTGATGGCGCGCCGCATGACACTGGATGTTCACCGCCACCGGGAGTTCGGCAATATGGGTCGGGTACGTCTCGATATGGACGGCGAGCGCCGTCACTTTGCCGCCTAGCCCTTGCGGGCCGATCCCGGTCTGGTTGACCAGGTCCAGAATCTCCGCTTCCAACTGCGCAACCTCCGGATCCGGACTGGGGGCGCCGGCCTTCCGCAGTAAAGCCTCCTTCGCCAGCAGCGCCGCTTTTTCCATTGTCCCCCCGATCCCAATCCCCAAAATCAGCGGTGGACAAGGGGAAGCGCCCGCCGCAAGCACGGTTTCCAGGACAAACTGCTTGATCCCCTCAAGGCCGTCCGCCGGTTTCAGCATTTTAACCCGGCTCATGTTTTCACTGCCGGCGCCTTTCGGGGCCACAGTTATTTTCAGCCGGTCCCCGGGGACGATTTTCGTATGGATAACCGCCGGCGTATTATCCTTTGTATTGATACGGGAAAGGGGAGAGAGGACGGACTTCCGCAGGTAACCCTCCTGGTAGCCCCGCCGGACGCCTGCGTTGACGGCCTCCGTTAAATCGCCTCCCACCAGATGGAGATCCTGTCCGATCTCAAGGAAAACAACGGTCATCCCGGTATCCTGGCAGATCGGGATCTGCTCCCGGGCGGCAATCTCTAAATTCTCCAGCAAACAGTCGATGACATACAACCCAAAATCCGATTCTTCTTCCGCCTTGGCTTTCCGGAGTAAGGCGACGACATCATCGCCAAGATAAAGACAGGCTTTGACACATAATTCCGCCACCGCCTCCGTAATCCGCCCGACATCGATCTCCCTCATGTACCTGCCCCCTTAGATCAGGAAGAAATGACTCTTTACTGTATTTATGATTATAAATATAAACTTCGCTTTATGATCTGTTTCTCCTTGTCGATCTCCACCCGGCAAAACTCTTGACGCCAGGTTTCGAGAGATTCCAAAGTGTTATACCAAGATTATAAATTTTTGCTAAATTATTACGTCCTATGTTATAATTATCCCAAGATGTTAATTCTTTCCTTATGTTTTGGATCGCTTGGAAACAGCGAAGTAAGAAGGGGGTGACAATAGATCTGGCTTTCGGTTTCGAGTTAAATCCGTTTAGAGCTTTGGGAAAAAGGATGAAAATCAGAAAAGAAGTAAAGGGAGGTTTTGTTGATGAATGATTTGGATCGGATGAGCAATTTGTCGGAAAAACAACTTGCTATTCTCAATGGGGAGTTACAGAGAAACAAGAAGAGTACTCTCGCCGCCTATCTGCTCTGGTTTTTCTTGGGCAGCCTCGGGATCCACAAGTTTTATCTCGGGAAAACCGGTTGGGGTATTACTTATCTGCTGATGACGATCATTGGCTGGACAACCGGAGGGGCCGGTTTTCTCCTGACTTTGGGCGGGGGATTCGTTGCCGGAGGGATTGCGGTCTTTGGCCTGATCCTGCTGGCTATCTTAGGCATTTTCCTCTTAATCGATCTTTTTACCATTCCTCGCCAGATTCGCAAACAAGAACAGGCTTTGAAAGAAAAGATCTTACTCAGTTTTGAACAGCAAAACTATACAGCTTAAAATGAAGGCAAGATTGGTCTGAACATACGAACTTTATTAATTAATTTTCTAATAAAAAACGGTGGATCAAAATCACCTTTATAAAAGTAAAGATAAACCGGCTTAAAACAAAACCAGGCTTAAAACATTGTGAATGAAGATATTAAGAAGGTTGAAGATAGGAATTAAAAAAAGAAAACTGTTGTGAGTCTTTGTTTTTCGCGAGAAATTTGACCTGAAAAGCGAAAGCTTAAAAGGTCTTTCTTTTTGCGAAACTACCTCAACAACAGTCTGTTCTTCATATAAGATGGTGCCCAGGACCGGACTTGAACCGGTACGGTTGCCCATACGCCCCTCAAACGTACGCGTCTGCCAGTTCCGCCACCTGGGCACGTTCAGCATAAGTAATTATACAACCTTTAGCGACCTATGTCAAGGGTTACTTTCTCACTGGCCGGTAAATAGGTCTGATAGGTATAAGTCAATTTGCGTTTGCTTTGTGCCGGGAG
>JAKOVI010000052.1 GCA_029782135.1 Bacillota bacterium | reverse complement strand
CCCACCTTTACGATCGGTTCCGCCGGTGCGCCGATGTGCTGGCGGAGCGGCAAGACAACTTGCCGGGGTAAAGGCAGAACCTCAACCGGCAAGGAAGCGGTCCGCTCTTTATACCCAGGGGGGTGGATCCCCTTTTTAAAGGTTCTTAAACGCATCAGATCACTCCTTCAACACAATACTGTTACGTATTTCTTCAGGTTCGCCGTTTAAACAATAAAAGTCAAAATAATCTTCGCTTCCTTTCTTGTAACGACAATTAAGTTACCATTCCGCTTAACCAGCTGATATACCCTGTAATGTTCCTCATCTGGTTTCAGCGGAAAAGATCATCACTCAAACCATTGCATAATTCTCCACCTTTATCATCTTAAATCAATTTTCCCCCCAGGGCAATGGAAAAAAGATTCAAGCTTTTTTCGATGTTAAACAATATATCCAAAGATCAGCGGAGCACGGGCCGGTGGTTCGGCAGAGAGCTTAAGCGCCGTTCGAATCTCCTCGGCGGCGCGCGCCGCCTCCACTTCGGAACGGGCATGGACCTGCGCAATTACTTCACCGGCTACCACCCGGTCGCCGATCTTCTTTTCAATAATGAGCCCGACGCCATGGTCAACCGGATCCGTCTTTCTTTCCCGCCCGGCGCCCAGCCGCATCGCGGTCAAACCGAGCGCCTCCGTCTCCCAACCACTGACGTATCCCCCGCCAAAACTTAGCACCTTCCGGACGACGGCTGCCGCCGGCAAGCGTTCCGGATGGTCGATGATCGACGGGTCGCCGCCCTGCGCTTTGATCCACTTTTCAAAATAATGGAGGGCCTGCCCGGAACTGAGAACAATCTCCAGTTTCCGGCGGGCCGTTTCTTCATCAGGAGCCGCCCCGGCCAGGATTAGCATCTGCGCTCCCAGGACGAGGGATAACTCTTTCAAATCAGCCGGTCCGTCCCCGGCGAGCGTCGCGATCGCTTCCTTAACCTCCAGGGCATTCCCCACCGCCCGGCCGAGCGGTTGTTCCATCGAGGAGAGAACCGCGACGGTTTGCCGTCCGGCACTTTTCCCGATCGCGACCATCAATTCCGCCAGGCGTTCCGCTTCTTCTTGTGATTTCATAAAAGCGCCGTTCCCCACCTTCACATCAAGGACAAACCCGTCGGCCCCGCTGGCCAGTTTTTTGCTCATGATACTGGTGGCAATCAGCGGAATACTCTCCACGGTCCCTGTTACATCGCGTAACGCGTAGAGTTGTTTGTCCGCCGGCACCAGGTTGCCGCTTTGCCCGGTAATCCCGAGCCCAACCGTCCGTACCTGCTGGAAAAACTCCGCGATCGGCAGTTCGGTCCGGTAGCCGGGGATCGATTCCAATTTATCAATCGTCCCGCCTGTATGGCCAAGCCCGCGGCCGGACATTTTACAGACCGGCACTCCGGCGGCCGCCACCAACGGGGCCACCACCAAAGAGGTTTTATCCCCGACTCCGCCGGTTGAGTGTTTATCAATTTTCACCCCGGGAATCGATGACAGATCAATCTGTTCTCCCGAGGCGGCCATTTTTACCGCAAGGTTGCGCGCCTCCCGCGGGGTCATCCCCTGAAAATAGACCGCCATACACCAGGCCGCCAACTGGTAATCGGGGATCCTCCCTTCCGTGATTCCCCGGACCAGAAAGTCTAATTCTTCCTCCGTATGCTCATACCCGTCCCGCTTGCGGGAGATGATCTCGATCATTCGCATTTCGGTCACGCCCTTTTCTTAAAGCTGTCTTCGCCCTTGGGCCTCGCGCGGCAAGAGGCCTACCTTTTTAAAACAACTAGTAAGTATTCGTCAGATAATCCGTTTACCCTTTTGTAATTTTTTCGTTCATTAGCTCCGGATAAAAACTGTTTCCTTTTGTCCATCCGGTAATGCCAAAATAATCGGCAAGGGTCGCCGCCAGATCCGTAAAGGAAGCCCGCGTTCCCAAATTGACCCCTTGGCGTACTTGTTCCCCGGTAACGAGGAGGGGCACATACTCCCGGGAATGGTCGGTACTGGGGGTGGTCGGATCACATCCGTGGTCGGCCGTTACCACCAGGAGATCCTCCGGTTGAAAGCGGGTAACAAGCCTTTTCAGGTAAGCATCCACTTCCGTTAAGGCGCGGGCAAAGCCGGCAAGATCATTGCGGTGCCCATACAAGGTATCGAAATCGACACAATTCGCGAAGACCAGTGCCGGACCGGCCAACTCACCGGCCACGGATAAGAGTTGTTGCAAAGTACTAAGATTGTCCCCCGTATGGTAACTGGCAGCCAGCCCGCGCTTGCTGAAAATATCCTCTATTTTCCCGATCCCGACCGTCGTAATCTCTTGCGCCGCCAAGCGATCAAGAATCGTCTCCTCCGGCGGTTCGACGGCAAAGTCGCGCCGGCGGGTGGTCCGCTGGAAAGCACCGGGCTCCCCGGTGAACGGCCGGGCGATCACCCGTGCCACCCGGTGCTCGCCTTGGAGCAACCGGCGGGCGATCAGGCAAATCCGGTATAATTCGTCAACCGGGATCACTTCTTCGTGGGCGGCAATTTGCATCACACTGTCGGCCGAAGTGTACACGATCAGAGCGCCGGTTGCCAGCTGCTCCGCGCCCAGCTCTTTAATGATCTCCGTCCCCGAAGCCACTTTGTTCCCCAATACCTTCCGGCCGCTCTCCTTTTCCAGTGCGGAAATCAGCTCTCCCGGAAAGCCGTTGGGGTAGACCGGGAACGGGCGGTCTAAAACCACCCCGGTCATCTCCCAGTGACCGGTGATTGTATCTTTGCCCGCGGAGGCCTCCCGCATTTTGCCGTACGCCCCCTGCGCCGGTGTCACCGGCGGGATCCCCTTGAGCGGTGCAATATTTCCGAGTCCGAGCGCGCCCAAAAAAGGAAGCGCGAGGCCACCCAGTTGCTCCGCAAGATTGCCCAAGGTATTACTCCCTTCATCACCGTACAGTTTGGCATCAGGCGCCTCCCCGATGCCAACCCCGTCAAGGACTACCAAAAAAACACGTCCGTTTTTCATTGCGATCTCCTTCCCGGTCTGCCTTGTTTTCTCATCAGTTCCTGCGGAACAGGAAAAACGCCCGCCACCCGTTCTTATAAACGGAAGAAAGGACCACCCGTCGATGGCCCTTTACCCCGTCTTTCCTATTATAGTTCACGGATGCGAGCAGCTTTTCCGGAACGTTTGCGCAAATAGTAAAGTTTTGCTCTCCGCACACGGCCCCTTCTCACCACTTCGATCTTGTCGATCATTGGTGAATGCAGGGGAAAGATCCTTTCGACCCCGACCCCGCCGGAGATCTTCCGGACAGTAAAAGTCTCGCGTAGCCCGCCATGAGCCCGGGCAATCACTACTCCCTCATAAACCTGAATTCTGTGTTTTTCACCTTCCACCACTTTCTGGTGAACACGAACGGTATCACCGGGAGCAAACTCGGGTATATCTTTTTTCAGTTGTTCCTGTTCGACAAGTTTAATCTGATTCAATTTCGTTCCCTCCCTTCATCGGAAGATCTTGCTTTTCCGGATTAAGCAGTTGATGTTCTTCTAAAAACTCCCGTTCGGACGGGGATAATTCGATCCCGGCCAAGAGTTCCGGACGGCGGCGGGCAGTCCGCAACAGCGCCTGCTGCCTTCGCCACGCCTCAATCTTTCCGTGATCGCCCGAAAGAAGGACCGCCGGTACGGCCATCCCGCGAAACTCGGCCGGTTTTGTATACTGTGGATAATCCAGCAGTCCCCGGCTGAACGAGTCCTGGGCAGCGGATTGCGGGTCGCCCAATACCCCGGGCAACAACCGGATCACCGCGTCCGCCATGACCATCGCCGGAAGCTCCCCTCCCGTTAAGACATAATCGCCGATTGACAACTCCCGATCAGCCAAGGTCCGGATACGCTCGTCAAACCCTTCATAATGCCCGCAAATAAAGATCAGATGAGGCATTTTACTCAGTTCCACGGCGATCTGCTGGCGAAAGGGTTCCCCCTGCGGCGTCGTGAGGATGATATACGGTTTGGTACTGGCCTTTGCGGTGATTGCTTCAACGGCTTTAAAGATTGGTTCCGGTTTTAAGATCATGCCAGGCCCGCCGCCGTACGGGGTATCATCCACTGTGCGGTGCCGGTCCTCGGCATACGCGCGGAAATCGATTGTTTCCAAAGTCACTACTCCCCTTTCCTGCGCCCGTTTAATCATGCTGCAGGAAAAAGGGCCGGTAAACATCTCCGGAAACAAGGTAAGAAACTGGATTAACATCTTATTCTTCTCCATCCACCAGTCCGGGGAGCAACTCCACGTGCATGAAACCTTGTTCGGTATCGACTTGCCGGACCACCTGTTTAATGGCCGGCAGGAGGATTTCACCTTCCTCCCCGCCCCGGACAATATAGACATCATTGGCCCCGGTCTGAAGTACTTCCTCAATTTTACCGAGAAAACGGCCGTTGAGGTCGTAAACTTTCAACCCGATCAGTTGATCAAGATAAAAACGGCCTTCCGGTAACCGCGGGCGCTCTTCCTCCGGCAGCCAAAGGAATTCCCCGCGCAACTCTTCGGCGGTAGAAATGTTATCGATCCCGCGAAACTTCACAATCACCAGCCCACGAAAGAAACGGACATTTTCAATCCACAGTTCATTGGTACCGGTCCCGTCGGCCCGCAAGACCCGGGTCAACTCCAGCCAACGCTCCAGGTTATCGGTCAAAGGCGACACTTTGACCTCGCCTTTATTACCCTGTGTTGTCAGGACCTCACCGACGGCAATTAATCCCGGGGGTGGATTCTGCCACGGATCAGCACGCCGCCCGGTTTTCATTCGGCCAGTTCCACCAAGACTTTCTTGTCCGCCGGGGCGCAAGCCCACACCAAGGTACGAATCGCCTTAATCACCCGTCCCCGTTTCCCGATAATCTGTCCAAGATCATCCTTATGCACGGTAATTTCCAAGAGGATGGAGTCGGCCGATTCTTCCTTGCGGACGTACACATCATCCGGATGCGCAACAAGAGACTTGGTGAGCAACTCCACCAATTCTTTCAAGGAAGATCACATCCTTTCATTCGCCAACCGCCTCTTCTCCCGGTAAAACACCGGCTTTTTTAAATAAGCGTTTTACCGTTTCCGATGGTTGCGCGCCTTGACCCAACCAATAGAGTGCCTTTTCTTTATCCACCACTAATTCCATGGGGTTGGTAATCGGGTTATAATGACCCAAAATCTCGATAAACCTTCCATCCCGCGGTGATCTGGAATCAGCGACGACAAACCGGTAAAAGGGGCGTTTTTTCGCACCCATCCGGGTCAGTCGGATACGGACCATTTCTTTTCACCTCCTTATCGTAGTATCGCGCCTATGCTTAAGTTCATGTCCTCATAAAAACTTACATAAACGGTAGTCTTGGTAATCCGCCCTTCCCGAGCTTCCCCAGTTGCTTCATCATCTTTTTACTCTGCTCAAACTGGTTGAGCAAGCGGTTAACCTCTTGGACCGGGCGGCCGGAACCGCGGGCGATCCGCTTCCGCCGGCTGGCGTTAATAATCTGCGGATTCCGCCGTTCCTCCGGGGTCATTGATTGGATAATCGCCGTCAGATGCTTAAAACTTTTCTCGTCAAACTCCAGCCCCTGCAGGTGTTTGGGTTTCATCCCCGGCAGCATGGCAAAGAGCTGATCCAAAGGGCCCATCTTTTGCACCTGACGCATCTGTTCCAAAAAATCATCCAGCGTAAACTGGTCTTTTTGGATCTTTTGCATCAGGTTTTTCGCCTGCTCGGCCTGGATGGAGGCTTCCGCTTTTTCAATTAAGGTGAGGACGTCCCCCATCCCTAAGATCCGTGAAGCCAAGCGGTCGGGATGGAAAACCTCAAGTTCATCCAGTTTTTCACCCATACCGACCAGCTTAATCGGGCAGCCGGTCACTTCCCGGATCGAAAGCGCGGCCCCGCCCCGCGTATCACTATCCAACTTGGTTAAGATTAAACCGGTCAGTCCAAGTTTTTCATGGAAACCCTGCGCCACGGTGACCGCATCCTGGCCGGTCATCGCATCGACCACCAGCAAGATCTCGACCGGCGAGACGGCCTGCTTGATCGCAGCCAGTTCCGCCATTAATTCCTCATCAATATGCAACCGGCCGGCGGTATCAATCAAAACCACATCGCGCTGGGTTTGCTCCGCCCGGGCAACCGCCTGCCGGGCAATCGCCACCGGATCCGCTTCCGTTCCGGTATATACCGGAAGCTCGAGCTGTTCGCCCAGGACTTGCAGTTGCTTGGCGGCTGCAGGACGGTAGACATCAGCCGCCACAAGCAGCGGGCGGCGCCCCTGCTTCTTCAAGAGACCGCCCAGTTTACCGACGGTCGTTGTTTTCCCCGCTCCCTGCAGGCCGACTAAAAGATAGACATAAGGCGTCCGGTCCCCCACCGCCAACTTCTCCGCCTGCTCGCCCATCAGCTTGGTGAGCTCCTGGTGGACAATCTTCACCACCATCTGCCCCGGCGTCAGGCTGTTGAGTACCTCCTGGCCGACCGCCCTTGCTTTCACCCGGTCGGTAAAACTTTTGACCACCCGGAAATTAACATCCGCTTCCAGTAAGGCCAATTTTACCTGGCGGAGGGCTTCCTCGACATCTTTTTCACTAAGTTTTCCTTTACTCCGCAAGCGGCGTAAGGTTTCCTGAAGTTTCTCCGAGAGACTTGAAAGAACCATAAATTATTCCCCGCTCCCCTTCTTACTTAAAGCATCCTCGCTTCCTGACGGACCAGCCTCCTCTTCCTCCGGTTTCAGATCAAGCTCCGCCGCCAGCCGGGCAACCTTTTCTTCGAGACGGTGAAAGGCATTTTGCGCGGTGGCTTCCGGTGGAAGCAGCTTCCCCAGGGCTTTCATTGCCCGGTCCACTTCCCCTAGGGCCCGTTGGTGCCGGAGATATTGGTCCAGGAGGTGCAATTTACCTTCCCATTTTTCCAATAGTTTTTCCGTCCGTTGGAGCAGATCATGCACCGCCTGGCGGGACGTCTCCTCCTCCTCGGCAATCTCGCCCAGCGACAAATTCTGCAGAAAATATAAGCTAAATACCTTCTGTTGTTTGGGTGTCAACAATTCCCCGTAAAAATCGAAGAGCAGACCCATCCGGACCAGATGCTCCATCTTGAGGAGCCTCCTTGCTGACAAGGATCTTTACTTTACACTAGACTAGTATAGGCAGTCCGCCCCGGAAAGTCAAGTGTTTTTTTGCAACACTTTCTCCTTGAACAACGCTCCCGCCTACTCCACCATCTGTTTCAACTTCTCAAGATTTAGGATCTTAACGGTCGACCGGTGGAAGTCGATGATCCCTTCAGCTTTCATCCTCCCCAGTTCCCGGGAGAGCGACGGGCGGGCGACATTTAAGAAATCCGCCAGCTCATGGCGTTTTAAAGGAAGCATAAAAGTAGCCGTTCCGGCTCTCCTGTATTCTTCAAGTAATAAAGTGGCAACCTTCTCCCTGATGCTTTTCATTGCCAGGTACATTACTTGTTTATTCAACCGCAGCGCCTTATCCGACACAATCCTGAGCATATTATGGATTAACAACCGGTGGCTGGCACATTGGTGCGGGCAGCTTCCGATGATCTTCTCCGGCGGTAAAAACATCACCGTACAAACCTGCTGCGCAATGACGGTGGCCGGCCAGTTTTTCTCCTGGGAAAAGGCGACCATCTCGCCAAAGAGGTCCCCTTCCCCCAAAACGGAGAGCACGACCCGCCGGCCGGCGACATCCTCCTTCGTCACCAGCACCGTCCCATTCAAAACCACTCCCACGCCGCTGAACGTTTCCCCGGCGACGGTCACACATTCATCTTTTTTATACTCCTTCACCACCGGATTAAGGCATTGCAACATGATATTCAGATCAGCGGCACCCACGCCGGCAAACAGCCAACAGCGGGTTAACGGCCGGCTCCATTTGGCATACACCGGATCATCCCCTTTTGGTAACATAGGTTACCGATTTTTCGCCCTTATTTTATTACAATACCCTTGAAAAGACAATAAAAATCTTGCCGAAAGCTTTTGTCCGGAAGAGAGTTTGCCCAGGCAAAAAGAGCCCCCTCGCCCGGAATCCAAAAAGAAGTGCGGCAAAGGAGGTTGCTAAAAATGAAACGGAAAATCATCACCATTGATGAGGAAAAGTGCAACGGATGCGGGCTTTGTATCAACGCTTGTCATGAAGGCGCCCTGCAACTGGTCAACGGTAAAGCCAAACTGATCTCCGAATCCTACTGTGACGGTTTGGGGAACTGTTTACCGGAATGCCCGACCGGGGCAATTACGATCGAAGAACGGGAGGCGGCGCCCTTTGATGAGGAAGCGGTCAAAGAGCATCTCGCCCGGCAGGCGGCGGCCAGCCAACCCCAACCGCCTTTAGCCTGCGGTTGCCCCGGGCAACAGGTGAAAACGATCCGCCCGTCCACAACGGCTCCTTCTCCAGCTTCCATGCCGGTGGCGCCGGTGGAGTCCCAACTCCGGCAGTGGCCATGCCAGATCAAACTGGTCCCGGTGAATGCTCCTTATTTTAACAACGCCCATCTCTTGATCGCCGCCGATTGCACGGCCTATGCGTATGCGGATATGCATAACGAATTCATGAAAAACCGGATCACCCTGATTGGTTGTCCAAAACTCGACCAGGTTGATTATGCGGAAAAATTGACTGCGATCATCGCGAACAATAATTTGAAGAGCATCACCGTGGTCCGGATGGAAGTGCCATGTTGTGGCGGGATCGTCCACGCTGTCCAGACTGCGCTCGTCAAGAGCGGGAAAATGATTCCCTGGCAGGTCGTGACGATTGGCACCGACGGGACGATTCTTGATTCCTAGGTATAAATTTCATGTAATGCCGGGCTATGCTGCAAAGCTCGTTGCTTTAACCGTAACGATACAATATAATAAGATAGAAGTAATGTTTCAAATCACGAAAAAGGCCGGCCGCTTCTGCGACAGGAAAAAACAGCTTTGGCCGGCCGCCTGTTGCTGAATTCAACGTCTTTTAATTATGAAAAGGAGGCCCATAAATGAGTAATATGTTTTGTTTCCAATGCGAACAGACTGCGGGTGGAAAAGGATGTACCGTCGTTGGCGTCTGCGGGAAAAAACCCGAGGTCGCCAATGCCCATGACGAGCTGACCGGCGCCCTCGTCGGGTTGGCCCGCGCTGCGGAAAGGGGAACGACCCCGCAGGCGGACGAACTAATCATGCAAGGGTTATTTGCCACGATTACGAATGTCAATTTTGACGGCGACCGGATCAGGGAGCTGACAACCTTGGTCCGGCAAGAAAAAGACCGTTTGGGTGGGGCTGCGGACCTGGATCCCTCCACCCTCTGGCAGGGGGAGACGGACATCGTCTCACTCCGTTCCACCTTGCTTTTCGGGTTACGCGGAATGGCGGCCTACGCCTGGCATGCTTATGTCCTCGGCAAGAAAAACGAGGAAGTGACGGCCTGGTTCTACAAAGGCCTGCGCGCACTCGGCACCGAGCACACCGTCGAGGAATGGTTGGCTCTCCTCATGGAGTTCGGGCAGATCAACCTCAAATGTATGGCATTACTTGACGAGGCCAATACCTCGACCTTTGGTCATCCCGTCCCGACCAAAGTCAGCACGGTGATTGAGAAAGGACCATTGATCATTGTCTCCGGCCATGATTTTCATGACTTGAAACAGCTCCTGGAGCAGACGGAAGGTCGCGGAATCAACATCTATACGCACGGCGAAATGCTTCCGGCGCACGCTTACCCGGAACTGAAAAAATATCCCCACCTCAAGGGGAACTTCGGGACCGCCTGGCAGAACCAGCAGAAAGAGCTGGACGGCGTCCCCGGCGCGGTCCTTTTTACCACGAACTGCCTGATGCCGCCGAAACCGTCCTACGCCGACCGGGTCTTCACCACCGCGGTAGTCGGATATCCGGGTCTGGTTCATATCCCGGACCAAAACGGGAAGAAAGACTTTACCCCGGTAATCAATAAAGCACTCGAACTCGGCGGCTGGACGGAAGACCGGAAACTGACCGGCATTAACGGCGGCAGCGTCCTGACGACCGGTTTTGCCCGTCATACCGTCCTGGGGGTCGCCGATCAAGTGATCGACGCGGTGAAAAGCGGTGCGATTAAACATTTCTTCCTAGTCGGCGGTTGCGACGGCGCCCGCGCCGGCCGGAACTATTACACCGAATTCGTGGAGAAAACTCCGAAGGATACCGTTATTTTAACGCTGGCCTGCGGGAAATACCGCTTCAATGATCTTGACTTGGGCACCATCGGCGGTCTGCCGCGGCTGATGGACATGGGCCAATGCAACGACGCCTATTCTGCCATTCAAGTCGCCCTGGCTTTAGCGGAGGCCTTCGAGTGCGGGGTGAATGACCTGCCGCTCACCCTTGTCCTCTCTTGGTATGAGCAAAAAGCGGTCTGTGTTCTCCTTACGCTGCTCTCCTTAGGGATGAAAAACATTTATCTGGGGCCAACCCTCCCGGCCTTTCTCTCGGAGAATGTCCTCAATGTCCTGGTCGAGAAGTTCAACATTAAACGGATCAGCACCCCGGATGAGGATCTAAAAGCAATCCTTGGTTAACACCCGGCCCTCCGACCTTTCAGCGCAAGGCTGTCCCGGCGGACAGCCTTGCGCTTTTTCTGTTCACCTTGCCATCAGACGATCACTTTCCGTTCCCCGCCAAAAATTTACCCTTTTTTAATATAACCTTTTGGCGTTTTCTCCGTCTAACCAGTATATCTTTCGCACAGGGAAACGCCTTTAGAAAGAGCATCTACCCTTTGCGATCAATGGAGGGAACCTATGAGCAAGATTGCGTTAGTAACCGACAGTACAGCGGATTTGACCAAAGAAATGCAGAAAGAGCTGAATGTTCACGTCATCCCCTTAAAGCTGCGTTTTGCCGAGGAAGAGTTTAAAGACGGAGAAATTACCCCCGAGCAATTTTACGCCCGGTTGGCGAATAGTTCCGTCCTGCCCCAAACTTCGCAGCCATCGCCCGACGAGTTTATCCGTTTTTACCAAAGTTTGTTGACAGAGTATGATGAAATCCTCTCGATCCACCTCTCCTCCGGATTAAGCGGCACTTTAAACTCCGCCCACCTGGCCAAGGAAAAACTGCAAGAAAAGATCCATCTGGTTGACTCCAGGACGATTAGCCTCGGTGCCGGTTTAATGGTCATGGAGGCAGCCCAATTAATCAGGGAAGGACTGGCCATCCCGTCGATCCTGGCGAAACTTGCCGCCGCCCGCAAGAAGATCGAAACGCTTTTCACTTTAAACACCCTGGAATATTTGCATAAGGGGGGACGCATCGGTAAAGTCTCCGGTTTTGTCGGCTCCCTGCTCAAAATTAAACCGATCGTCCGGGTCAACGAGGAGGGGATCTATGTCCCCCAAGGGATCGCCCGGAGCCAAGAACGGGCGCTCCAGGGGATCGTCCATGCGATCCAGGAGCTGGCGCAGGGAAGAAAACTCGCCAGGATGATCGTCGCCCACGGGGCGGCCGAACAAGCTGCCCTCAAACTCAAGACCGTTTTAGAGAACACCTTTAACCTTAAGGTCAGCACCACTGCCCAGGTGGGGCCGGTGATTGGCGTGCATACCGGGCCGGGGACCGTCGGTGCCGCCGTCCAGTTTGCCTAAAGGACTAAAAGCAGGGGCTGGATGGTGTTTTCCTTATTCGGTGAATTTCTTGGAGGATTCTAAAGCTCAGCTCCGCTTCGCTAAGAATACTAGCCAAGAAATTCAAATCGCCGGAAAACACCATCCGTCCCTTACTGGGGAAAGCAATAGGGTAAAGCACGGAGCAACTATTAATATTTTTAGCATTCAAAAGCCGAGACTACCTTGTTTAGGCAGTCTCGGCCTTTGAACCACTATGTAATCTTGTTAGGGCGAAGACCTGGTCAACGCCCGGCCAAAAATGTTTACCTATTCCGTAATGAAGACCGAATTGATTTTGAATCCATTCTCCCGCAAAGCCTCAAGCAGTTTGTCCGGCTTCCGGGTGTCGACACGGAGGACAATTTCTCCATGGTAGATCGCCAAATGGGTGATATTGATGTCAAATTTGGCAATGACCCCGGCCAGTTCGGCCAAGACGCCCGGCCGGTCTTCCTGGACCAGGATCGAGATCCGGCTGCCCCGTTCGCGGAAGCCCATGATCTCAATGAAAGCATCAAAAATATTCGATTCGGTAATAATCCCCACCAGCTTCGAATCTTCCACCACCGGAAGTCCACCAATCTGATTATCCCTCATCTTTAAGGCGGCTGTTTCCAACAGATCGTCAGGAGAGACGGTCACGACATTCTTTGTCATTACCTCTTTAACTTTGGTCTTCGCGAGCAGGTAATTAATCTCAAAGATGCTGAGTGAAGTCGCGGAGGATGGCGAAACTTCCATCAGCCTCCGTTCGGTAATGATACCGACGAGTTTCCCATCTTTCACCACCGGCACGCGATTAATCTTCTTGACCCGCATCAACTCGAGCGCTTCGGCGATTGTTGTGTCCGGTGAAACCGTGAACGGGTCCCTGGTCATCCGGCTACGGACATACATGCATTAACCCCTCCATTCGTTTATAATTAGCCACCCAAATAGGCCTTGCGTACTTCTTCACTATTCGCCAGTTCCTTCGCATCTCCCTGCAAGACCAGCCGGCCGGTCTCCAAAACATAAGCCCGGTCGGCGATTGACAACGCCAGGTGGGCGTTCTGTTCCACAAGTAAAATGGTGGTCCCGGCGGCCTTAATCTCTTCAATGATCGCAAAGATCTCTTTCACCAATAAAGGCGCCAGTCCCATCGAAGGTTCATCCATCAGGATCAATTTCGGTTTGGTCATTAAAGTACGGGCGATCGCCAGCATCTGCTGCTCGCCGCCGCTCAAGGTCCCGGCGATCTGCTTTGTTCTTTCTTTCAGGCGGGGGAAACGGGTAAAGATCTGTTCGTAATCTTTTTTCAACTGTGCGCGGTCTTTGCGCATGTAAGCCCCCATCTCCAAATTTTCCATGACGGTCAGGTTGGCGAAGATCCGCCTCCCCTCGGGGACGTGTCCCAATCCCAATTGGACGATTTTATGCGGGGAGACTTTTCGCAAATCGGTCCCGCAAAATTCCACTTTCCCGCCGCGGATCGGGATTAAACCGGAGATGGCATGCAAGGTTGTGGTTTTCCCGGCCCCGTTTGCCCCAATTAAGGTAACAATCTCCCCTTCTTGCACCTCAAAACTGATCTCTTTCAGGGCATGAATGTTACCGTAATAAACATCCAGCATTTCAACCTTAAGCATCATGCTCCATCTCCTTCCCAAGATAGGCTTTGATCACCATCGGATTGCGGGTAATCTCCGCCGGCTTGCCCTGTGCAATCACGCGGCCATAATCGAGGACGATAATCCGTTCACAGATCCCCATCACCAAGTTCATATCATGCTCAATCAAAAGAATCGTCAAATCAAACTGCTCTTTGATCGACTTGATGAGTTCCATTAATTCTTTGGTCTCCTGGGGGTTCATCCCGGCCGCCGGTTCATCGAGGAGCAGGGTATGGGGCTTCGTCGCCAGAGCCCGCACGATCTCAAGTTTTCGCTGTTCACCATAAGGAAGGTTCTTCGCCAGTTCGTTGCATTTCTGCTCGAGCTTAAAAAGCTTTAAAAGCTCCATATTATATTCATAGATCCGCTTTTCTTCCTGATAAAAAAGTGGAAGGCGCAAGATGGCATGGATTGACTTATATTGGGCATTAAAATGATTGGCAATCCGCACATTATCCAGGACGCTGAGGTTCTTGAAGAGCCTGATATTCTGGAAGGTCCTGGCCACACCCAAACTGGTGATCTGATAGGGCTGGAGTTTTTCGATATTCCGTTGTCCGCCGTTACGGCTCTGCACCAGAATCCGGCCGCTGGTTGGTTTGTGGATCCCGGTCAGCATATTAAAGATCGTCGTTTTCCCGGCCCCGTTCGGCCCAATCAGACCGACCAGTTCCCCTTCCTGCAGTTCCATATTAAAACTGGAGACTGCCATCAGACCGCCAAACTGGATGGAGATGTTTTCTGCTTGCAAGACTGTCGTCATCACTTATCACCAGCCTTTTCTGCCGGACTCTTCCGGAAAAGTGCTTGATTAATCTGTTCAGCCAGTCCGGTCAGGGAGAATTCGCGGTTCCCAAACAAGCCCATCAAACCGGAAGGTTGGAAAAGCATCAACACAATCAGGATCAGCGGGTAAATCACCAACCGGTAGTCCTGGAGGAAACGTAAGAATTCCTGCAGGTAAGTCAGGCCAAAGCCGGCCAGGACAGTTCCGGTGATGTTGCCCATTCCGCCCAAGACCACAATGATCAAGAACTCCACCGACTTTAGGAAGGTAAACATATTGGGGTTCAAATAACCGAAAAACGGCGCATAAAGCCCGCCGCCCAAACCGGCAATAAAGGCCGAAAGGGTAAAGGCGAACATTTTATAATAAAAGACATTGATTCCCATCGCATTTGCCGCGATCTCATCCTCCCGGATCGAAACAATCGCACAACCGGGAGAGGATTTTAACAAGTTACTGATCAGGAATACCACTAAGACCAGGAATAAATAGACAATGCCAAACGAAACCACCGGACGCCAGAAAAAGTTGTTGGTGAACGGCGGAATTCCCTTCAACCCAGCCGGGCCCCCGGTAATCTCCGCCAGATTAATCATGATCACCCGGATGATCTCCCCAAAGCCCAAAGTGACAATTGCCAGGTAGTCACCGCGCAACCGCAGGGTGGGCAGCCCAATCAGGAAGCCAAAGAGCGCAGAGACCAACCCGCCGGCAAAAATTGCCGGGAAGATCGGGAACCCCAGCTTCATGACGAGCGCCGCTGTGGTATAGGCGCCCACAGCCATAAAACCGGCATGACCTAACGCCAACTGCCCGGTAAAACCGGAGATCAGGTTCAAACCTAGCGCCACAATCACATTGATCGCGCCAATCGTTAACACCTGGGTTGTATACTCATCAATAATCCGCATGGCCACCAAGACATTCAAGAAGACCGAGACCAGGACCAGCAGGATTATTGAGATTATCGTCCTTTTTAGCCGTTCGTTCTGCAATTAACGTCACCTACACTTTCTCGTTAATCGGTATCCCGAGAATTCCCGCTGGTTTGACGACGAGAATGATGATTAATAAACCGAACGCGATCGCATCGGCCATTTGGGAAGAGAGAAAACCCTTCGCTAAAGTTTCGGCGACACCCAAAATAAAACCGCCAAGCATTGCTCCGGGAATACTACCAATTCCACCAAGCACGGCGGCGATGAACGCTTTTAACCCCGGCATAATCCCCATGTATGGTTCGACTTGTGGATAAGCGCTGGCAAACAGGATCCCCGCTGCCGCCGCCAAGGCTGAACCCAGGGCAAAAGTAAAAGAAATGACGCGGTCGACATTGATCCCCATCAAATATGAGGCTCCTTTATCGAAAGAGACCGCCCGCATTGCTTTACCAATCTTGGTATAATTAATGATGTAATTCAGGACGAGCATCAGCCCAATCGCTACGGCAAAGATAATAATTTGGACGCGGCTAACCCCGACCCCGAAAAGATGATGGGTAACCGGGGGTAACGTGGGGAAAACACGAGGGTTGGGACCGATCACCGGTAAGACCCGCGCACCATTCTCCAAAAAGAAAGAAACGCCAATCGCCGTAATCAAGGCATTGATCCGCGGTGCGTTGCGGAGTGGTTTATAGCAGATCTTTTCCATTAAGACCCCAAGCAAAGCACAGAACGGCATCGAAATTAAAAAAGCAACAATCAAGGTCCCGGGGGTTACGCCAAGCTTGATTAAGACGAAATAGCCGATAAAAGCCCCAATCATTAGTATGTCGCCGTGTGCGAAATTAATCAGTTTCACAATCCCGTAAACCATCGTATAACCCAGCGCCAGTAAAGCGTAGATGCTTCCTAAGGACAATCCGTTAATCATCTGCTGTAAAATCTGTTGAAAAACCCCCATCAAACCCCACCTCCTTACATTAAAGCAAAAAGTGGCAATTTAAACCAAATTAAGTAATGGGAGAAAAAGAATTTCTCCCATTACTTATCTTCTGTCAACTCCAGACTGATTATGATTATGGATTAACCTGCCCAACGTATTCGGTGGTCAGTTTCCCGTCCGGACCTTTCACAATCTTCAACATCGTCACCGACTTCACCGGATTGCGTTGCTCGTCAAACTTAATATGACCGGTCACGAACTTCCGATCGGTCTGCATCATCGCGACTTTCACTTTCTGCGGATCGGTGGTCCCGGCACGTTCGATCGCTTCCAGCAGAATGTAGGTCGCGTCGTAGCCCAACACTGCCAGGGCATTCGGCGTGACGTTATAACGGGAACGGTATTTGCGGACAAACTCCTGAACATCCGGATCATCCGCATCCGGGCTATAGTGGTTGCTGAAGTACGAACCGATCGCCTCATCACCGGCCTGACCGGTCAGTTCATCCCAACCGTCAGCCCCGAGCATGGTAACGTTCAAACCTTGGTTTCTAACCTGCTTGATCACCAAGGAGATCGTATTGTAGTAATCCGGGATAAAGAGGACATCAGGAGCGGCCGCCTTAATCTTTGTGATCTGGGCGTTGAAGTCTTTGTCCCCGCCGGCGTAAGACTCGATCGCAACCATACGGCCGCCCAAGGATTCAAAAGTATCCTGGAAAGCCTTGGTCAGCCCCGTGGAGTAGTCATTGTTCATATCATAGAGAATCGCCGCTTTTTGTGCGCCTAAAGTCTCGATCGCGAATTGCGCCACGATACTTCCCTGGAAAGAATCCTTAAAGCAGGATCTGAAGATTAAATCCCCGGCTTCGGTCACCCGGTCATTGGTTGAGGTCGGGGTAATCAGTAATACATTGCGTTGCTGGGCTTCTTTTGTGATCGCCAAAGTACAGTCGCTGGTTAACGCCCCGATAATCGCCGCCACTTTATCCTTGGTCGCCAATTTAATCAGGGCATTCATCGTCTTCTCCGGATTTTTCTCATCATCTTCGGCAATCAATTCCACCTTTTTACCGAGAACGCCACCTTTGGCATTAATCTCATCAATCGCCATTTGAATGGCATCACGGGTTTGAATCCCATAAGCAGAAACAACCCCGCTCATGGACATGATTGTTCCGATCTTAATCGTGTCGCTCTCGCGGCGACCGCTAAAGACCGCTACTAAAACCAAGGCCAGAATAACAATAATCCCGATAATGACCAGCAGTTTCTTATTCATTTCCATACTACCTCCTCACGTTTGCTTTAATAACTTTATAAATATACAGGCGAGATTATGGTCAGAACCGCCAATAATTTCTCGCCTCTTTCTAAGTTATGAAAAATAATATCAAAATCACTATAAAATGTCAATCTCAAGTGCATCAAAATAAACTTCCATCTTCCATGTATACTAGATACAAAGTTACAAGCTTTACCGTAATCGGACAGCCCCGGTTGTTACAGGTTGCTACCTTCGGAAACCGGTTCCTTATCTTCCATGGCAAGAACTCGTTCATCACCCTCCGGAAGAGATTCCTGCTCCTCCGCAGCACCGGCTCCCTTCTTATCTACCAGGTTGTCTGTTTCCGCTGTCCACTCAAGAACCGCATCTTCGAAAACCGCTTGCGCCGTGTCTGAACGATCCAAGCCTTCCTGAGCCGTCTCCGTTGTCCCCGCAAGACCCTGGCTTTCCGGAGCCGTTTCGGCTGCCCAAGTTTCCGGTGCCTGCTCCGCAGCAACTAATCGCTCGTCTAAAGCTAGAGAATCTCCGGCCGCTTCCAAATCTGGCTCTTCCGTCCCGGAGGGCGGGGAATTTGCCAGTCCAAAACCTGGCGCCTCAGTGCTGAGAGTTTGGGAATCGTCCACCTGTACCATACCCGCCTCCCCAGCACCGGGGATTGGCGAATCCTCTGCCGGTTCCGCTCTCGACCCATCAACACCATGGGATATTGAATCTTCCGTCGCCCCTAAATCCGGGCCCCCAGCAATGAGCGTATGGGTTATAGGCTTGTATTTACTCACTTGGTAACGGCAACTCGGATTCCAAAAGAGCCAATCTTTGAACCCGGCGTCACGGACCGCCTGGATCTGGGCTTGAATCTCCCGCTGTCCGTAGGCGCTTTCCAATGAGAAATCCTGTAACCAGGGGCGCATTTGAACCGGGGATCCCTTCAAGCGGCGCGCGGCATCCTTCAGGCTTCTCAAAACCGTCTCATAAGGGGAGAGATCGGGATTGCTCAACCCGTAACAACCCTTCGCGTAATGGGAGGGGTAAACCATTGGTGAGATCACCGGTACCGCTTCCGCGATCTTCTCCAGTTTTTGGCCGATGAAGAGATCGTCGGCGGACGAACAGACCAAACCGAAAATATCCGCCGAAACCACTACCCCCAATGGTTCGAGCTCTTTCCGGGCATACAAAAGGAATTCCTTAATGACATCTTCCTTACTGGAGCCGTCCGCAAACGGGTAGACACAGTTCTTTAAATCGCCGTCACTGGCAAAGCGGACATAATCAAATTGGATTTCCGGGAAGCCTAAGCGCACCGCCTCCTTCGCAATCTCGATGTTATATTCCCATACTTCCCGGCTATGGGGATCAACCCAGGCCAGGCCTTTATAGTCGCGCCAGATCTCCCCGTTCTTTTGTTTCAACGCCAGATCCGGCCTGCGCTCGGCGAGCAGGGGATCTTTAAACACAACCAACCGGGCGATCGGGTAGATCTGCCCACGGCGGAGGGTTTGCAACAAACGGTATGGGTCTTCAATCTTGGCTTCCCAGGCTTCCAACGCATTCACCATGGGAATGCCGGACCGGTAACTGACCCGGCCGGTATCATCTTTTATATCCACCACCAATGTATTGATCTCCGTTTCCTGCGCAAACTGCAGGATCCGGTTGAGCAAGGTCGCCGAACCGGCGGCCCACCCGGTCGCGTAGACCCCCCTCACCTCCGGCGGCATTGGTACGGGGACCACTCTTTTTTCCGGCGAATAATCAGGAAGCGTTGCCGAGCCCCGCCGTGGAATCGCCGGCCCGGAAAGCTGCGCTCCCCCGGCGGGAAGCGCGATCCGGTTGGGGAACAACTGATCATATGTAAGGTTAAGCTTGGTATTGGGCTCAGCCTCTGCGGTGGGAGTAATCCGTGTTAAAATAAAGAGCAGCAAAAACAGGGGGACGAGTCGCCTGGCTATGAACATCAAGTTTTCCCTCCGCTAAAAGTCCTGATTAGTATATATTCGACTATCAGGTTTAGAGCTCCTTCTAGCTGGGAAAAGAATATTTAAGGTAAACTATGACATCCGGCTGCGCTCATATAATTGACTCCCGTAGAGGCCATGGACGGTCCCGTCCAACTCTTCATAGTCACCGGTGAGATAACCGGTGGCCAAATACCCGGGAACAAGCTCCGGGGTCCCCCGGATCGCCGCCGCCAGCTTGAGCAGTGCCAACGGTTCGGCGGCGTTAAACTCGGCATAAAGACAGTCGGGCCTCCGCAAAAAGAAACCGTAGTGGAATTTCTCCCGGAGGATATTGTCGCCCACGGCCCGGGCTAAAGCAAGGTATGCCGGGTGGGGGATTGTCCGGTAGATCTCCAACAACGCGAAGAGGACCCGGGAATCTGCCTGCTTGCTTCCCAATTCAACCTGTACCCTTTCCCCGGGACGTAAGCCCAGATCGCCCAGGCCGAGCCCCTGCCCGATCCGGCGGACGACCGTCCAGAGGCCGGGATCACCGGTGAGGCGGTAAGTACGGGCGTAGGCATGTAAAAAACCGCCACCGGCCGGAAACCGCCGGAGAATTGTCCCCGCCGGGCCATAGTACCCGCTGCGCGGCAACCTGTAACCGGAGAGATCCTTCCCGTTCGCCAGCATCGGTTTCAACTGATTGGTCTCCGGAAGGTAGGCATACTTGGCATAAGCCACCATCCCTTCATGCACCCACGCCACGAACTCCGCTGCTTCCGTCCCCAGTTCTTCGGCCAGTTCCAACTCCATCAAGGAATTGATCACATAAATCGACCAGGCATGCCCGGGCAACAGCATATAGCCTTCCAGCGCATCCAGGCCGAATTCCGGACCGAACTGGCGTTGCGCCCGGTCCCCGTAACAGGAGAAGGTAAAATGCGGGTCTTCCGGGGCGATCTCCGCCTCTTCTTGTTTTAAGGCCTGGGTATATTGGTAGACCCCGAGCCGGGTTTTCGGGTGCCGGGCTTTCACATACATCCAGGCCAGCCTTTTCGCCCAGACCAAGGCCGGGAGATAGCCGGTTTGCTTGTAGAGACGGCCAGCCGCATAGATCAGATCATTACCGGCCGGGAGGAATGAAAGGCCACGGGTCGCCCTGAACGGCGGCGGATCATGAAAAGGGTGCTCCCAGAGGAGGCCGGGCGAGAGTCCATACCGGCCGTGCCGGCTAAGCTCCAAGTTCGCCCAGTCATCAAGGTGGGCATTCCAGATCGCATCAATCAGCTTCCTGGTGGCCGCCGGGTTCACCGCAAACATCAGATCATAGTAGGGAAAATGGTTTTTTAACTCATGCACCAAACCCTTATTCTCCGGTCCGTCGCTCCGCAAGGTTCTCAGATCAATTACCCGGTGACCGCCCCATTGTAATAAACCGCTGCTGTCGGCCAGCTGATCGAAATGATAGCGCAGAACCGCTTCCCCCGCCTCTTTGTACCTGCTCTCCCCTGTAAGGTTGGTTAATCCGGTCAGCACCCGCAACAAAACTTGCTGACTAGCCAGGTTGGAGAGGACAATCTCCCTGCCCCCCGGTACCCGCCAGGTAAGATGTTCACCGGTCTCAACCTTTAGCCCGTCAGCCAGCAGGGGAGTCGGTTCCGTCCGGTACCGGTCCCGCCCCCGGGCAAGCACCTGATCGGCAAAGGTCACCACCGCCCGCAACCGTTCTGCATCGCGTTGCTCCTCTGTATATTCCATCCTCTTCCCTCCCCCGTGCGCCGGTTCCGTCCACAAAAAAAGCAGGGGGAGAGCCCCTGCTTTATTTGTTGCTCTTTAAATACTCCACACTCTCAATGATCCCATTCTGCATCCGGTTAATCCTTAACCGGCAGCCATCCAGTTCGTAAATCTCCCCTTCATGCAGGCGCCTGTTCTCCCGCTCGGCAATATAAGAGACCAATCCGCCAAGGGTGTGGGCAACATCCGGTAGTTTGCAACCGATGATTTCACTCGCCTTCCCCGGTGAGAGGGAAGCATTGAGCAGCACCCCGCTTTCGGTGCGGAAATGCGAGGCAAAGAGATACTTGCGGATAATAAACAAGACCCCGATCGCGAGTACCCCAATGAGAAAACCGACCGGATTTTCTTCACTGATTATCAGTTTCCGCGCAATCGCAAACAACAAAACATCAATCGCGCTGTCCAGCGACTCACTGGCGACCATCTTAATCAATTCGATCGCAATGATCAAAGCCATCGAATAACTGAGAAACGTATTAAAGTAACCGCTATCGCCAAAATTACCGGTCATGCCGAGGAGGCTTTTCACCAGGCCGATGGAGGCAATCCCCACCCCGGCAAAGATGAGGATTGAAATCAGAACCTCCAAATAGCTGGTAAAACGAAGGATCATATTCCGCAGGACGAACTTCATTATCCCATCACCCTTGTTTGTTTAATTTCTCGATATGATGTTGTGTTTCGTATCGTGCGGCTGCCTGGATTATTTGCAACTCATTTTTTCTGGGCAATCTCTTCCTGCATCCGTTGGAGGATCGCCTCCCGCTCCCAAATGCCCAGGTCCCCTTCTTTTCTGGTCCGGACGGCAATCTTGCCCGCTTTTTCTTCTTGTTCCCCGGCCACCAGCATATAAGGGATCTTCTGCAGTTGCGCTTCGCGGATCCGGTAACCGATCTTTTCGTTCCGGCCGTCGACTTCAGCCCGGATCCCGTTGGCTTGTAACCAGTCGCAGACCGCCTCCGCATATCCCAGATTCGCCGGCAAGACCGGAATGACCAGCGCCTGCACCGGCGCAAGCCACAAGGGGAAAGCGCCTTCGTAGTGTTCGACCAGGATCCCGAAGAAACGCTCCAAAGAACCCAACAGGGCACGGTGGATCATATACGGCTGGTGGTCCTGGCCGTCCGCCCCTTTGTAGGTCAGGCCGAACCGTTCCGGCTCATTAAAATCAAACTGGATCGTTGAACACTGCCATTCCCGCCCCAAAGCGTCTTTAATCTTCAAGTCAATCTTCGGGCCGTAGAAAGCGCCGCCCCCTTCATCCACGTCAAAGGGTAAGCCGGCTTTTTCGATCGCCGCCCGTAAGGCTGCCGTGGCGGCTTCCCATCTTTCTTCCGTCCCAACCGACTTCTCCGGCCGGGTCGCCAAATAAAGCTTAAAATCGCTAAACCCGAACGCCCGCAAAATCTTGAGGCAAAACGCCAGCACCCGGTCGATCTCCGCCGGCATCTGATCTGGCCGGCAAAAGATGTGGGCATCATCCTGCGTAAAGCCCCGGACCCGTAACAGCCCGTGCAGGACACCGCTCCGTTCGTAGCGGTAGACCGTCCCCAGTTCGGCCCAGCGGAACGGCAGTTCCCGGTAGGAACGGCTCCGGCTCTTATAGATTTCAATATGGAAGGGGCAGTTCATCGGTTTAATCAGGTATTCCTGATGCTCAATCTCCATCCCGGAATACATATTTTCACGGTAAAAGTCTAAGTGGCCGCTCGTCTCCCAGAGCGTGGCCCGCCCCAGGTGCGGCGTATAAACAAGCTCGTAACCGTTCTTCCGGTGCTCTTCGCGCCAGAAATCTTCGATCTCCTGCCGGACCCGCCCGCCTTTCGGATGCCAGAGGATCAAACCGGCGCCAATCTGCTCGCTGGTGGAGAATAAATCCAGTTCCCGCCCGAGCTTGCGATGGTCCCGTTTGGCGGCCTCTTCCAAAAGCTTAAAGTACTTGTCGAGTTCCTCCTGTTGGAAAAAGGCGGTTCCGTAAATCCGCTGCAACATCTCGCGCGAGGAATCACCGCGCCAGTATGCCCCGGCAATACTGGTCAGCTTAAAAGCCTTCAGGTACCTGGTCGACGGAAGATGCGGCCCCCGGCAGAGGTCGATAAACTCTCCCTGCTGGTAAAAACTGATCTCCTGGTCATTCAGTTCCGAGACCAACTCAACTTTAAACTTTTCTCCTTGTTTCTCCAAGAAGGCCAAAGCTTCCTCCTGCGGGAGCACGATACGCTGGAACGGCAGATCTTCCTTTATGATCTTCTTCATCTCGGCTTCAATCGCCGTCAGATCCTCCGGCGTAAGCGGCCGAGGCAGGTCGAAATCATAATAAAAACCGTTTTCAATCGCCGGCCCGATGGCCAGCTTCACATCCTTAAAGATCCTCTTGACCGCCTGCGCCATAATATGGGCGGCCGAATGCCGCAAAACTTCCAAAGCCTCGGGCGCCGGCTTTAAGACCAGCTCCACTTCCGCTCCGTCAGGGAGGGTCGCCGACAGATCCGCCAGGTTCCCGTCGACCTTAAGGCAGATAACCTCCTTTTTTAAGGCCGGTTCCAACCCCGCAATCAGTTCTTTCCCCGAAATACCGCCAGGGGCTTGTTGTACTCCCCCATCCGGCAGCTTAAGACTGATCATGATTCTTCCTCCTTACTCGTCATTTCCTCATCTGAAAAAAATGATTCCCGGATCGTACAAAGATCCTGTTGCGTTTAGAGAATCAACCGTCAACCGGCCCGCGGCCTTTCTCCTGTTTGTAGAGGGCAAAAGCCGCTTTGGCCAGTTTCCGGTCCTTCTCAAAGGTCAAAAGGTTTAACTCCTCTTCGCTCAGGAGTTTGATCTCGGTAAACATCTCCGCTTCCGGCTGTAGCTTTCCGCCGGTTGCCTTCATATAAAACCAGTACACCCTCTTCCGGTGAACCGTATCGTTTTCCATGAATGAATACTTGGTTTCCCCCAGCGGCGCACCGACTTCGACCTCGAGACCAGTTTCCTCCCAAACCTCCCGGCAGGCCGCTTCTTCCAGGGTTTCACCCGGATCAACATGGCCTTTCGGCATTAACCAAACGCCGTTTTTTCTCCGTAATGCCACAATCTTACCGTCAACAAAGACAACTCCTCCAGCACAGACTTCAACTTCTGGCCCGATCCTTGCTCACCTCCTGTCCACTTCCCCAAAAAAACAAACCCGCCCCTGGTAAGGGACGGGTATACTGGCCCGCGGTTCCACCCTTCTTGGTCTAGGACCCGGCTTGCTGACAGATAACGGTGTCAACCGTCTGGCTTGAATTCACCATCTGCTCCGAGTCGGTCTTCGCCGGCAAGCTTAGGAAAGGCTTCCAGCCGATGGCCTTTCTCTCTGCGTCTAATCCTTACCGGTTACTCACTCTTCATCGCTTTTCTTCCACTCCGGTGCGAAAGAGCCTTCCGCCCCGGATCGGGTTGGTAAATTATACAGTATTATATCCCACTTCACGAATGGAGTCAAGACCACTGCGCGTTCAGTTTAGCACAGTAACGTTCAACCGGTCCGGATCACCTTAGAGCCAGTGCAAATAATGCTTGACTAAATACTCGGCCGTTTGGATCGCTCCTTTGGCCGCACCCAGTTTCGTATTATGAGCCAGGCAGACAAATTTAATCCCGTTGGGCAGGATCGGATCTTTCCGGATCCGGCCAACCGTCACCGTCATTCCGCCGCCGCAATCCCGGTCCATCCGCGGTTGTGGTCGGAACGGATCGTCCGACACTTTAATCAGGTGTCCGGGCGAACTCGGCAGCCCCAACTGGCAAAACTCCCGGCCAAAATCGAGCATCGCCGCTTTCACCTCTTCCGGTGTGCACGCCTTCTCCGTCTGGACAAACGCCACCACCAGGTGACCGTCGAGGACCGGGACCCGGGTACAAGTAGCCGTGATTCCGAACGGCGCGTCTTTGATCCCGTCCCCGGTAAACGTCCCCAGAATCTTAAGGGGTTCGCTTTCGACCTTCGGTTCCTCCCCCGGAATATACGGAATCACATTCTCCATCATATCCATCGCGGAGAGACCGGGGGAACGCCCGGCGCCGGACATCGCCTGGAGGGAAGTCATAACCACCTGTTTCACCCCAAAGTGGGTTAAAATCGGTTTCAAAGAAACGACGAGACCGCTGATCGTACAGTTGGGTTTGGGGGCGACAAACCCTTTCCATCCCCTGTTTCGTTGTTGCACCGCCAGGAGGGCGGCATGCTCCATATTGACCCCGCCCACGAGAATCGGCGTATCCGGTTCGTAGCGGAAAGCCGAAGCGGTGCTGATCACAGGCGTCGTCTTCGCCCACTTGGGCTCCAATTCCTTGGCGACACTTGCTTCCACCGTGGAGAAGATGAGATCAACAGACTCCGGATCAAACTCCGCCGCATTCTCCACCACCATCTGTCCAATCTCAGCCGGCAACTCCTCCGGGCACCACCAGTGGGATGCCCCGTCAGCCCCTTTTAAAGCCTGGGCATAAGTCTTGCCGGCGGAACGTTCGGAGGCCGCCAGTTTGGTGATGGCAAACCAGGGATGGTTCTGTAGGCTGACAATTGCCTGCTGGCCAACGATCCCGGTTGCCCCTACAATTGCTACCTTAATCATGTCAATCCCCCATTTATCCTTTTGATGATGAAAAAAGCACAATCTTTTTGAAGAAACCGCGTCAACGGTCCGGTTTATTCCGTCGCATAATCATCAAAGTACCCCTGGATGAGTACAATCGGTGTTCCTTTATCCCCGCTCCCGCTGGTCAGATCGGCGAGGCTGCCAAGCAGATCAGTGAGCCGCCGGGGAGTCGTCCCGAGACTCTGCTCTTCCCCGGGTCCTCCCCGCTGTTTCCCGGCAATGACCGCCCGTACTTCGGCATCCAAGGCGGCGCCTCCCTCTGCTTCAAACAACCGGTCAGCCAGGAATTTAATCTTGATTTCATGGGGCGTCCCCGCGAGTCCCGGGGTAAACGCCGGCGACACCACCGGATCCGCCAACTCCCATATTCTCCCGACCGGATCGCAGAAAGCACCGTCCCCGTAGATCATCACTTCGACCGCTTTACCGGTCTTTGCTTTCAACTGCTGCTGGATTGCCTCGACATAGTGCCGGCCGTCCCGGGGGAACAACTTCAGTTTTTCGTCGGTGGCCATGTTGGAACCGAGGAGGCCATACTCAGCGTTATAACCGCAGCCTTTACCCGCTTCCGTACAGATCTCATCCAACCCGTAAACCCGCTGCGCCCCGGCTTCCAGCAAAATCCGCTTGGTCCGCCGGCGGGCATGGACATTGGCCACGAGCACGTTTTTGGTAAATCGTAAAATATCCCGGGGATTATTGGAGAAGAACACCGTCATATTCTCATTGACCGCAAAACTCTTATAAAAACTGACATAATCCAGACCGGTAAAAGGATGCCGCACTTCGGGGCCGAAAATTCGCCGGTAATCTTCTTCCGTCAACAGATCGGAGTAAGGGTTAATCCCCGCTTCTTCCATCCGGTCCAGATCCATCAGAGGATTTCCCACTTCATCCGCCGGATAACTCAGTAACAGGTAGACGCGGGAAAAACTCCGTGCAATCGCCTTCAAAACCGGGGCAAAACGGTTCCTGCTCAGCAGCGGAAACACCACGCCCAGTTCCTCATCGCCAAATTTATGATTCAACTCTTTACCCACTTCATCAAGGGTCACATAATTGCCCTGCGCCCGCGCAACCAGTGATTCCGTAATCCCAACTACATCCCGGTCCCGAAGGGAAAATCCTTCCTGAGCTGCAGCTTGTAAAACGGCATCAACGACAATCGCAACCAGGTCATCCCCTTGTTTGATAATCGGAGCGCGAATTCCACGCACCTGGGTGCCAATCAAACGCATTCCGTTTCTCTCCTTTCCCATCTTACCGCCCTACAGTTCAGCACCGTTAAAACCGGTGCCTGCCTAACTAATATATCATACACGATCAGGCTACATTTGACAATTCTTTTCTCGATGAATGGACTTTGGCCTGTTACGGCTAAAATTCATCCGCGTGATGAACAATTAGCAAGGTCCTTTGAGATGGATATGCAATCTTCAGCGAATGGCGAATAACTAGGACGAAATAACGAGTAGTATTTTCTATGTATACGGGGTAAAAACTCCGCTTAGACCAGAAAATGGGAATGAAAAACCCCCGGTCGCAACATTCTGCTGACCGGAGGCTAGATGTTTCTTTTGGCCATCCGCGGCTTTTTGGAGTAGAGAAAACTTATTCACCGCAACGGTTTAACCAGTCCGGTCCTGCCGCTTAGCGGTTGCTTTTCCAACCCGGCCAGGAGTATTCCCCCCGGTAGTTGGAGCCGTTATAAGTTGGGTATTTCTCCGGGGAATAAATCCGTTCACCGGTAAACTCCCGGTCTTGGGTGTAGATCCACATCTCATGCTCATCCCAGAGGACGATCTCTTCCCGGCAGTCCCCGGTCAGGTCGATTACTTCCGCGCAGCGGACCGGGTGCCCGTCCGCGGGAAAACGCACCACTTGCCGCCCCCAGCCGTCAACCAGACCACCCTTTTCCGGATGGCCGTTTAGCAGCATCAACTCCCGGCCGTCCCCGCTCCAGTTCACCGGGGTAATCATATTGCCGTTCGTCCCCGGTTCCCAGGAGTGAAGCAACCGGCCGTGACAGTCAAAGATGAGAATAATCCCCTGGTAACCCCAGAAGGTTGTCACCGCCAGTTCGAAACCTGGTAAATCCGGACGGTAATTGGCGGCACTCAATCTTTGCGCGTGCCCAATCTCCTGCTTGACCAGGATCCGCCCGGCCAGATCGGCGATGATAAAACCTTCATGCCCGGCCACAAGGGCAATCAGTTCCTCATCACGGTCCGGCGCGAAACGCCCGATGATGATCTCATCCGTGTGATCGGTCTTGACCGGCAGCTTCCAGATGGTCCGGCCGTCGGCGTCGACCAGGTGGTAGCCGACAAACATCTCCTCGCGCCCGTCACCGTTCAGATCCTTCGTAAACGGAAAATGGCCGGTATTCCCCCCACCCCGGTACTTCCATAACAGGTTAAGCTCATTGTCAAAGGCCCACAATCGCGAATAACGGTCCTTGATCAGGATATCCGTCGGTTGGGGGCGGCCGCTGAAGTTACAGATCCTGATACTGTCGACATTCAGCCGGTCAAAAGCGTAGTGGCCATAGGGTACGGTATATAAAGCCTCGTCCGGATCGGCGGCCAAGGGGGTGGGGATCGCCTTTTTCACCCGGCCGGTCCGGCCGTCGAGAATCATCAATTGAAAATCTTTCGCTACAATCACTTCATTGGCGCCGTCCAGATCGACATCGGCGATCTGGAAGGGCAAGTCGGCAGTGATGTAGGCATGCTCCGGATTCGGCTCGCCAATTTGCCACAAGACATTACCATCCAGATCAAGTGCAGTTAAACAACTGATATTGGCATAAGCATCTTTATAAATCCGTTTCTGGCACTGGGCAATCACAATGTCGTACCGGCCATTCCCGGTCAGATCCCCAAACCGCACGCTCCGCCCGGCGCCAAAATCCCGAAGGTCAATCCGCTTCCACAACTGCGGTTGCGGGTACTCCTGCTGCAACCGCATTAATTCTTCCTTCCGCCGCTGCCGTTCGGCCCGGCTCCGCCGGACCGTCGCCGCATCCGTATAGACCAATAGGTTGGCAAACTGCACCGCGGTCTCGGCGGCCAGTGCCACCTTACCCCGGGGAAAAGCCGTGTCACGGACCGTACAGACCAGCCGGCCATTGAGGTAACAATGGAACTCTTCCCCCCGGCACTCAACTTTGAGTTGCTCAAACCGGTCACAGTTATACTCATAGGCTCGCGCGAACAATTCCACCGTTTCCGCATGGTTTCGCCGGAGAAATTTCACCTGGCCGGCCGCCAAACAGAGTGCATAATAACACCGGCTGTTTTGGTAGCGAAAGCCAAGTTCCCCGGAGAGGGAGGTATCGAGCACCCGCATCTCCACTTCCACCGTATAATCGGACCAGTCGTCCTCCCCCGTCACCAGGACATTGCGGTCAAACAGATCATTCCGGCGGAGTTTGGTCGCTTCCATCACCCGGCGCTCGCCGGCGTTGGTGATCAGCCACAGCGGTCCGCGCCATCCGTGGTCGGTGATCGGACAATACCAATTCCCCGGATAACCGGCAGGCGGATCATAATGGTATTCACCCATCGCCGAATGTTCGGGATCATACGGGAACGCACCGATTTTGAAATCCCGGAAATCCTCTTTCGCCAAATAGACCCGATCTTCCACCGCCATCCGTCCGCCCCCTCTTTAGCGATGTTTCGTCAGCAATTCCAGCCGGAGCAGATCCAGCGCGGTCTGGACTGTCCGCCTTCGCACAATCTGGCGGCTCCCCGGAAAGTTCAGTTTTTTAACCAGACTGACCGCCGGCCCTTCCAACCCAACATAGACCAGGCCAACCGGTTTTTCTGCCGTTCCCCCGCCGGGACCGGCGATCCCGGTAATGCCAATCCCCCAATCGGTACCGGCTTGCTCCCTGATCCCGGCGGCCATCGACCGGGCTACTTCCGCGCTGACCGCGCCGTAGGTATTGATCACTTCCTCCGGGACGCCCAGGAGCTCCACCTTGGACCGGTTGCTATATGTAACCACACCGCGTTCAAAGACGGCCGATGCCCCGGGAACCTCCGTCAGCTGGCCGGCCAGTAACCCGCCGGTGCAGGACTCGGCCACCGCCAACGTCTCCCGGCGGCCGGCCAACAACCTGACCACCACTTCCTCCAGCGTCTCGTCATCGACCCCAAAGACCGCAAGGCCTAACCGCTCGCGAATCCGGGCCTCCATTCCGGTGATCAGTTCTTCCGCTGCCGCGGTAGATGCGGCTCGCGCTGTCAGGCGCAGTTTCACCTCCCCCGGCGAAGCCAGGGGCGCAATCGTGGGATTAGTCTGCGCCGCCAGAAGGTCGGCAATTTCCTCGGCGACCGCGCTCTCCCCGCGTCCGCTGATCTTCAGGACCCGGGAGAAGATGACCCCGTTTTGCCCCGTTTGCAACAGCGGACGGACATAATCACGGAACATCGGTTCCAGTTCATGCGAGGGACCGGGGAGACAGACCACCAGCCGCTCCTTCCAGCGGACGGCCACCCCCGGTGCCGTTCCGTGCAGATTCGGGAGCGCCTGACCGCCCGCCGGGATGAACGCCTGTTTATAATTGTTCTCCGTCATCTTCCGGCCCAACTGCCGGAAGTAAGCTTCCATCCGCGCCAGGGAAGGCTGGTCCAAAACCAGCTCCAAACCGAGGACCTGTGCCACGACCTCTTTCGTCAAGTCATCGGTGGTCGGCCCCAAGCCCCCGATCGTAATGACCAGCTCCGCCCGGCTTAAAGCATCCTCAACCGCCTGCCTTAGCCGCTCCGGGTTATCCCCGACCGTTGTCCGGTGATAAAGATCAATCCCTAAGGCAGCCAGCTCCCGCGAGAGAAAAGCTGCATTCGTATCAACAATTTGTCCCAACAACAATTCAGTGCCGACCGAGATGATTTCTGCACGCATTGCTAACCCTTCTTCATTGTATAGAATTACTTTAAGACTCCATTATAGTCCACCACTTTTTTCGGCACGGCGGAGAATAACGGGCTGACCGATTCCCGCCGGTGAATCCGGTCAATCGCCTCGGCAAACAACGGCGCAACCGAAACAACTTTGACCTTCTTCGACCCCTTGATGTAGGGGTTGTAAACCGTATCCGTACCGATCACCATTTCAATCGGGCTCTCTTCAATCCTGGCCAAGGTTTGCTCGTTTAATAAAACATGGGATAACGTAACCAAGATCCGCTCCGCACCGCGCTTTTTAAGCTCTTCGGCCAACTTAATCAGTGTTCCACCGGTGATGCTAAAATCATCGACCACCAGGACGTTCCGGCCGTTCACATCCCCGAGGATCTCCAAAACTTCCGCCTGCTCATCATGGCCGGTTCTGGTTTTATCACCGATTGCCACCGGCGCCTCAAGATAAGAGGCAAATTTCCGGGCTTGCTTGGTAAAACCGGCATCCGGCGAGACCACGGTCAAATTCTCAAGCCCCAAACTCTTGATATACTCACACAACACAGGAAGGGCATAAAGGTGGTCAACCGGCTTTTTGAAAAAGCCTTGGATCTGCGGGCTATGCAAATCCATCGTCACGATCCGGTCCGCACCCGCCAATTCAATACATTCCGCGCAGACCCGGGCCCGGATGGAAACCCGCGGTTCATCCTTCTTATCGCCTTTCGCATAGCCGAAATAAGGAATAATCGCGGTCACCGAATTCGCGCTGGCCCGTTTAAAGGCATCCATCCAAAAGAGAATCTCGACAAACTCGTTATTGGGATAGAGGCCGATCGGCTGCACGAGATAGACATCTTTGTCCCGGACCGTCTCGCCGACGCGGACAAAAATGTTGCCCTCCGTGAAAACAATCGTATCCGCCTGCCCCAGTTTAATCCCCAAGTAGTTACACATCTCCTGGGCAAAAGCCCGGCCGGAACTGCCGGCAAAAATTTTAATCTCCCCGGTATCGATCTTCTTCTCCCCCTCATCCTTTTATTTGCGATAAGTTTAAATCCCTGATTTGCTGATAACGAAAACAAGAAACGATATGATCATTCACCAAGCCGGTGGCCTGCAGATGAGAATAAATGATCACCGGTCCCAGAAACTGAAAACCGCGTTTTTTTAAGTCCTGCGCCACGGCGACCGACAAAGCGGTCTGCGCCGGGATCTCCTGCTCGCTTTGCCAGTTGTTCACCACCGGGCGGTAATCGACAAAGCCCCATAAATAAGCACTAAAGCTTCCAAACTCCGCCTGCACTTCCAGAAAGCGCCGCGCGTTATGGATGGAAGCCCGGATTTTCCGCTCGTTTCTAATGATTCCCTCATTTTTTAATAAAGCGGCGATCTCGTCCTCGGAAAAACCGGCGACGACCTCCGGCGCAAAACCGGCATACGCCGCCCGGTAGTTCTCCCGCTTCTTCAGGATCGTTAACCAACTTAATCCGGCCTGCGCCGCTTCGAGGATTAAAAATTCGAAGTGTTTCCGGTCGTCAACAACCGGAACCCCCCATTCCAGATCGTGGTATTTCATATACAGTTCGTCACCGAGACACCAAGAACACCTGCGCATTCACTTTCTCCCTTTACCGGCTCTTCTTTCCGGTCCAAGCCGATGATTAATTGTACCTATTCGCTATTTTCCTCCAGTTTCCTCTCGCTTAATCCCTTCTGAATCTTTATCTTATATCCCTCGCGAACAACCAGTTTTTTTCTTGAAATTTCCCAAGAACGGCAGAAGAAAACCGCCTGACGGATCAGGCGGTTTTCCATATACTCCGTTTCCACCGGGCGAATTTCCACTAGCAGTATAACCGGCGGCGGCGCGAAATGCCCGCGCGCCTTGCTCACAATTTATATGCTTGGTTATCGTACCGGCGTGGTGTGCAACGGATTATTACCCATGACGGCTTTTCCTCCCACTTAAAGCCAGGCGCTGTTTCACACCGGTGAAGTGTCCGGCGCGGCCAAAGGCACTGTTGCGTTCTCCGTACCCTCCAGGAAGACTTTCCGGAAATGGAAGCCATAAATACTACAGGCAATCGCCCACGGGAAAACCCGGGGCTTCTTCAGCAGCGCCCACCCGACCAGGCGCCAGAAATACGCCCTTTCCTGGCCAAGAAGACCAATCAGGAAGACCGACTTTAAAAAGGCCTTGACATGGTAGAGGCGGGGATGGAGTTTCCTGCCCGGCGGGGGGTTGAACTCGCGCAAGAACTCATTAACCCGGCGGTAAAAATGTTCGGGCGCATAGATCGTGGTTAACACTTTTTGGTACCCCTGCAGCAAAACATCCCAGGGCATCTTCGGCCGGTAATTAATCCTCAGTTCGGTGTTGTTCCCCCTGCTTTCCGCCAAAACGCGTCCTTCCTTTTCCAGCCGCTGGTAAAGTTTGGTCCCTTTGAGCACATTCAACAGCCCGACCATCGCGGTGACAATCCCGCTCTGTTGGATGAACTCAATCTGCCGGTCAAAGATGGTCGGCGGATCATGATCAAAGCCGACGATAAAACCGCCCTGGACTTGTAACCCATGGCGCTGGATCTTCTTCACTGCCGCCACTAAATCCCGGTTCTTATTCTGCACCTTGCCGCATTCGGTCAAGCTCTCCTCGGCCGGGGTTTCGATCCCAATAAAGACCGACTCAAACCCGACCCGCACCATGGCGGCCATTAATTCCTCATCATCCGCCAGGTTAATCGAGGCCTGCGTATTAAAGGAGAAGGGATAATCATACCGCTGCAGCCAGTCGGCCATCGCCGGTAAAATCTCCTCCTTTAACTGCACTTTATTCCCGATAAAATTGTCGTCAACCACAAAGACCCCGCCGCGCCAGCCTTGCCGGTATAAAGCCTCCAGTTCGGCAATGATCTGTTCTTTCCTTTTTGTCCGCGGCCGTCGCCCGTAAAGCATTGTAATATCGCAAAATTCACAGTCAAATGGGCAGCCCCGCGAATACTGGATCGCCATCGCGTTATAGTCTTTAAAATTCAGGAGATCCCACCGCGGTAGCGGAGTCTGGCTCAGGTCAGCCCATTCCCCGGGGCCGGCGGTATAGAGATGCCCGGGACTTCCCCGCTCCAGGTCGGCCAGGAAACGGGGGAGGGTGACCTCCGCCTCATTGAGCACCAGATGATCAATCTCCGGGTATTGATCGGCGTCCACCGTGAAGAGCGGGCCGCCGGCGATCAACTTTTTCCCCTGCCTTTTGCAGCGTTCAATGATCGCCCGCACCGCCTCTTTCTGCACCGTCATCGCACTGAGCATCACATAATCAGCCCACTTGATGTCGGTCTCCGTCAAAGGCGTGACATTCTCATCAACCAGCTTCAATTCCCATTCGCGGGGGAGAAAGCCCGCCACGGTCAACAAACCCAGCGGGGGATTCCCGGCCTTCTTCCCGATGAACCTGAGCGCATGCTTAAAGTTCCAAAAGGTCTCCGGAAACTGCGGATAAACAAGCAAAACTTTCATTGCTCTTTCCCCTCTTCGGCCTGAAAATACTACCAATTGTCCTTTAATCGCCACCGGCCAGGTGACTAGTTTTGATAAGCCTTAAACAGCCTTATGTTTGCGGCGGCTTCCTACTCATCAGGCTGCTTCCTTCTCCTCATTATGGGTAATCCGGAGCTGCTTTATCCGCCGGTCATCGATCTTTTTGCTTAACCCGTCCCTTTTGCGGCTGCTTTTTTAAGCCGGCCGGCTCCCTCCCCAGATACGGTAGCTATCATGCAAACTTTCCATGTTAATAAAAAAACCGTTTCTTGGCTGAAAAAGCTAAGAAACGGCAAAAACGCTTTGCGCCGCTCAATTTCCGGCAATCAACAGTCCTGAAGCCGCAAACCTTTTACTCAATCCCGGCCGCTTTCTTCCGGAAGGCCTCCACTTCGGCGGTTAATCGGTAATCATTTTCCGCCAGAATAGCCAGGTACTCTTCGATCAGCGCCGAAAAATCCCCCTTTTGCGGATCCCACTCTTGAGCCAAGTAGGCCTGGCGGGCCTCCGGCCTCATCACTTTGGTCCCGTAGCTAAATAACGGTGTGTTATCACACCCAAAGAGCGCAAAGTAGCGGTAACGCCCCAACAAGCGGCGCACCGCCTCAACTTGCGGGGATGAGGGATACGCCGCCAAAAACTCCTCCTGCCGCAACGCCCGTTCGATCATCTCCTCCCAACCGATCAACAAGGCGGCGTCCTTAACCGGGGGCTTTTCGGACTCCACCGCCATCAGGTCAAGATAGGCCGCAAGATCCGGTGTCACGGCGGACCGGTAGCGCGCATAAGAGGTATAATCGATGACCGGGAAAAAGTAACCCTCCGCCGTCTCGATCTTAAAGCCCTGGTCAAAGGTTGATAATAAAAGCGTACGGGTTTCCTCATCCATGATCCGCCCGGCCTCTTCCCGCGTCCACCCAGGGTGATAATGGGGGCGAATCGCCTCCTGCAACTCCGGATCGTCAAAAAGCTCCTGCCACTCCGGCAAGGTTTTCTGTTGCACCTCTTCAAAAGCACGGACCAATTCAGCGGCGGTTTCCGGCGAAAGATCGCCGAGATACGCATCGAGATATTTACTCACATCCGCAGCGGTCACCGATTCCTTAGCCATGAGCGCGGCCAACCCTTCGCGGACGGTTTGCTCCTTCGCTCTTTGCCGGTAGTACCCAAGGGTGAAACTGAACGTTGCCAAAAGGACCGTCACCCCGGCAACAATCCCGGCTATCTTCCAAGTTCGTTGCATCTTCCGTCTCCCTTCTTCAAGTCACGCTATCCTTTAGCGGCAGTTTTCGCTGAGCTGCCCTTCAAAGCAAAGCAACTTTTTTTAATAAAAATGCTTTTCGCGAAACAATTCCCTTCTCTGTAACGTTTATTATCATGAAAAGTTACATGGAGAATATTTTTCCAAGAAAAAATGGTGAACTTTTGTGTTAAAATTACTAATAACTATTGCTCTGACACCGCCCATCACAACAGAAAGTGTGTGACTTAAGTGACAAAAAAAAGGACCGTAGCACTTTTCATCATTCTCCTCCTTATTTTTGCCATTCTCCCCAGTATAATCAGCTTGGCCGATGCCCTAAAAAAAGTTAAGGCTTATCAGTTTGTCGTTGACGGTGAAATCTGGTTTACGATTGCCGAGACCGATCGGAATGCACTGGAAAATATGTTAAGCGAATACCAGAAGAGCTATCTCAAAAACGTTGACCAGAATGCTCTGATCAAAAAGATCTCTTTTGTGCAAACGGTCGAGTTGGTGGCAGTGGAGGTTAAACCGGAAGAACTTGACTCCTTGACGACGGCACGGGAACGGATCTATGCCGTTGAAGAAGAGGCGTTGGAGATTCAGATCAAAAGCGGTGATAACTTTTGGAACCTGGCCCGTGCTCATCAGATGAGTGTCGCCGATTTGCAAATCTTAAATCCCGATGTTAACCCGGATAAAATCTATCCCGGTGAGATCTTGCTGATCAGGCCTTTAAACCCGGTTTTAGATGTGATGATTCAATTCGAAAACACAATTATCGAACCGGTCCCCTTCAAAGTCCAGACACAGAAAGACAATACTCTTTATACCAGCCAGAAGTATATCATCCGCGAAGGGGTCGAGGGCGAAAAAGAAGTCTTATATGACATTACTCTCCTCAACGGGTACCAAAATTCCTTAACCGTCAAAAACGAAAACGTGATCAAAGAACCGGTCAATGCGCTGGTCCGGGTCGGTACCAAGACAACGGTCTCCCGCGGCGGGAAGGTTAACTTCGGGGTGGTCCAGGGCAAGCGGATCTCCAGTTATTACGGTTGGCGGATTCACCCGATCACCGGCCGCCGCAAGTTCCATGACGGGCTCGACATCGCCGCCAACACCGGCAATCCCGTCTATGTTTACACCGATGGCAAAGTGGTCCAAGCCGGCTGGAACGGTGGTTACGGCCTCTCGATTCTGGTTGACCATGGTAACGGGTTACAGACCAGATACGCCCATTTATCCAAGATCTACG
This sequence comes from Bacillota bacterium, assembly GCA_029782135.1. Taxonomy (GTDB): domain Bacteria; phylum Bacillota; class UBA4882; order UBA10575; family UBA10575; genus JAAYGU01. Next base: position 8,581 of record JAKOVI010000052.1, on the reverse strand, counting down.
TCAAAGTCGGGCAAAAGGTCAAAACCGGAGAACGGATTGGCGCGGTCGGCTCGACCGGTAACAGTACCGGCCCGCATCTCCACTTTGAAGTGATCAAGAACGGTCAAACCAAAAACCCGCTGAACTATATTTAAGCCATCGAAACAAAAAATGTCAAAGAAAAAACCGTCCGCAGACGGTTTTTTCTTTTGCCACAACAAGATCAGCCCGGCCGTCTTAAAATACAGCCCAAGAACACTCAATCACAGCCTTACTGGCGGAAAGGGCCAGGTAAGTCTCTTATCTTAAAAGCTGATTAACTGTCTCAAGAGTTCGTTGTCTCATGCCGATGATGAAATTAACGTTGCCATCTTTTTTTATTTAACTAAATAAGGTAAAAGAAATGGTAGGAGATAACGATGAAGCTAAAGCAGAAGATTTTAATTGGAATCATCAGCCTCTTAAGCCTGATCGGGTTAACCCTCTTCCTCGTGGTCAATTATCAGGTTGGTAAACTGGTCAATTTCGGTTTTACCGAACAACTCAACGCAGCACTCAATTTGGGCTATGAATTGTTGGAGGAGACCTACCCCGGACCCTGGCGGCGTGTGAATAATGAACTCTATAAAGGTGATGTCCTAATCAACGGGCGTTCGCAAGTAGTGGACCGGATCAGGGACCAGACCGGAGCCCTCGCCACGCTCTTCCTGGGGGACACCAGGGTTGCGACGAATGTAACGCTGGAAAACGGAGCAAGAGCCCTCGGCACCAAGGCGGCGCCGGAGGTGGTCGAGACGGTTCTCGTCAACGGCCGGGATTATACCGGAGAGGCAGAGGCAGTGGGCAGGACCTTTATCACTCGCTACAAACCGCTTCGCGATGCCGACGGGAAAATCATCGGTATGTGGTTTGTTGGTATAGAAAAAGCACAAGTCAACCGCTTAGTCAGGAATTTAAACCTCTGGTTCGGCTTGATTGTTTTAGCGAGTATCACTTTCGGCAACCTGATTGCCATGCTCTTCACCGGTTATATCCTTAGACCAATCCCTACGATGTTAAATTCGTTTAGCCGCGCCGCGCAAGGCGACCTCACCGCCGAGCTTCCGGTCTCAAGGAAAGATGAGATTGGCCATCTGGAGCTCGGTTTCAATCAAATGTTGGCTCAGCAGCGGGAGTTAATCAACTTGGTCCAAAATACCGTGGCGAAAATCAAAAACAATTCGCAACAAATTGCCGCCGGAAATGAGGACCTGGCCGCACGCACCGAGGAAGAAGCCGCCTCAATCGAAGAATTATCCGCCACCATCGAAGAAGTCAGCGCCGCCATCCAACAGGTTGCCGCCAACGCCGAACAGGCACATTACTTTTCGCAGACAACCCTGAATGCGGTCAAAGACGGAGAAGAAGCGATTGCCGGCACCGTCGCGGCAATGGAACAGATCTCAACCAGTAGCAACCGGATTGCCAATATCATCAAAGTGGTGAATGACATCTCCTTCCAAACCAACATCCTGGCACTCAATGCGGCCGTCGAAGCGGCCCGCGCCGGGGAGCATGGTCATGGTTTTGCCGTCGTCGCCGCGGAAGTCCAAAACCTCGCCAAACGGTCCGGCGCCGCAGCAAAGGAGATTGAAGCTTTAATCTCCGAAAGTCTGGAACGGGTTGACCACGGCAACCGCATGGTACAAAAATCCGGGGAAGCCCTTAACCTGATCGTTGAGAATACGCAACAGACTTTTGCCGTAATTAACGCCGTTGCTGAGACCATGCAGGTGCAAGCGCGAGCCGTCCACCAGATCCAAACTTCGATTGGGCAATTAAACGAGGTTACTCAGGAAAACGCTGCAATGGTCGAGGAACTGGCATCCTCCTACCAATTGCTCAATGAGGAAGCCGAGCATTTGCGCCAAATGGTCAACCAGTTTAAAGTGGCTCATTAAGACAGACACCATTCCCATCCGGCTTACAATCCACGAAGGCTCCATTCGGGCTTTGTGAAGAAAGGCCCGGCTCCAGCAGACGTCTGGAGCCGGGCCAGCTTTTTAATGGCCGTACACCGGCAATCTTACTCCCCAATGATCTTAATCAAGACCCGTTTCGGCCGCTGCCCGTCAAACTCCCCATAAAAGATCTGTTCCCACGGGCCGAAATCCAGGCGGCCATTGGTAACGGCGACCACCACTTCCCGTCCCATCACCTGTCTTTTGAGGTGGGCATCGCCATTGTCTTCCCCCGTCCGGTTATGCGCATACTGGGAGACCGGCTCATGGGGGGCCAGTTTCTCCAGCCAACGGTAGTAGTCCTGCCATAAGCCGCTTTCATGGTCGTTAATGAAGACACTGGCCGTGATATGCATCGCATTGACCAGGCAGAGTCCCTCTTTGATCCCGCTTTCCGCCAATGCCTCCTCAACCCGGTCCGTAATATTAATAAACTCCACCCGGTTCTTTGTGTTAAAGACTAGCTCTTTGCGGTACGATTTCATCTTCGCCATCCCTTCCTTTGTTGTCAGGAGATAGATATATGTTATTCATTTCGCTTAATGCTCCCTGTCCCCTCCAAATTGGCAGTATAATTATTCCCCTATTGTATTACTGGTTCACTCTACCGTTGTTCCCCGGGTACTGTTTCCGCAGCTGTTTCGTACCTTCTCCCCTCTCCCAGTTTTTCCTCTCATCTCCGGCCAGCCGCCTGTTCCAAGCAGAATTCCAAGGTATCGCCATACAGTCCGCAGCGCAAGGCTTCAAGGGTCAAGACGTCTTCCGGTGCAATATTGCCGAGATTGACGTTCGGCCCGAAGCGTTTAATCAGCCTCACCTGCTGGCTCTTCAAGGGTGCCTCCCAAAGCAACACAGTTTCCGAGGAAGGCAGTTCATGCACTAATGCCTCCATCTCCGCTTCTTTAACCTTCCCGTGCCGGGCATAAATCCCAACGTCTTTGCCGGATTCCAGTCCCTCGATAATGACTTGATCAGCCCCCTGTTCCAGATCGTCGGTGATCATCTGTTGCATGCGCCGCACCGAGAGGGGTGCTCCTTTTTTCTTACCGACTTCGGTAACCACCTTAAACCCGAGGGCTTTTGCTCTCTGAATCGCCCGGCGCCGTTCCTGAGTACTGAGGGAAATGGTACCATCGGAGATCTCGATCCCGGTAAATCCTAGTTCAGCTGCACATTCAAAGAATAATTCCATCTTGTCTTGCCAGACTGCGATCTCAAACAGTGTTCCCCCAGGGTAAACATCCACGCCGTAGGTACGAATCAGTTGAATCTTCTCGCGAAGGACGGTTTCCGGGTAAAGAGCCGAAGTGCCAAAAGTTAGCTTGATCAGGTCAATGTAGTCGCCGGCCAGTTCCAACAGATCACGGGTTTCGCTCAACCCCAACCTTTTGTCCGACACCATGGTACAACCGGTCTGGCGTGGTTTCGCGCACCGTCCGGGTAAAGGAAATCCGGATAGCGTATCCTGCCAAGCCAAACGCCGTTCCTGCCCTGACAAGGCCCCTCACTCCTTCCGTTTTTTTATGACTCTAAGAAGTTTATTCGCCACAACCCGCAGGCATGACAACGAATGGAGGGCAGGAGCAGGGGATTTCCCCTTTTGCTATTAAAGCCGTCTGGCCTGGAAACAATAAGCTATACACCAATCCTACTTACATTCTTGTTTTGCGTTTTTTGGGAGTTTGTTCATACTTTATTCATAAGTTTCAGCTATGCTTTAAATGAAGCGAAACTTTGTTACATCTGATCAGGAAAGAACAGGCAGGAAAGTCCCTAAAACCAAACGGAAAGGAGAGTTTTCATGCGGAAAAGAGTCTCCATCTTGGTAGTGAGTATGGCCTTGCTACTGGTGGCCGCCGTGACGGTTGCCGCCGCTCCCTTGGGGCCGGGCGGCGCTGTGAAGATTCACCAAAGGTTTGCAGGCAGACAGGGAGCTTGGGTAGGCAAGCGCCCCGGTTTGGAACTCACCCCGGAGCAACAAGAAAAGATCCTTCAGATCAAACAACAACTGGAAAAAGAAACTTTAGAACTCCGGCACCAGTTACAACAGCTCCATTTCGAACTTCGCCGTCTCTGGGGGGCCGAGCATCCGGATCAGACTGCCATCCAGCAAAAACTGTCGGAGATGGTTCCCCTCCGCATTGAACTGCGTAAGAAAAACCAACAAGCCCGCGCGGCGCTCGAAAACATTCTCACCCCTGAACAGTTGGAAAAATTAAAAAGCAGCCAACCGGCGTTTCCCCGGCCAGGACGGAAGGTCCCACTGCAGCCGTTGCAAAAGGAAAAGAAGGATATAGAATAAAGTATTACATAACATTCAAAAGAACCTTGAATCAAGTTAAGCAAGAGGAGGATTACCTTCTCTTGCTTTCTGTTTACGCCCGGTCAACCGCTGACGTCTTTTACCAAGGGGGAGCCGGAATCCTCTTACTCTGGACAGTTCCCCCGCTTCTGTTTACAATTAACTAATAGGGGGTAAGAAGATGGGAAAACCGCGGATCTTAATTTGTGATGATGAAGAGAAAGTAGTGGAATTAATCCGCACCTACTTGCAGCGCGAAGGCTACGAAACGGAGGCTGCCTATACCGGGAAACAATGTTTGGAGCTGTTCCGCAAGTTTCAACCGTCACTTCTGATCCTGGACATTATGATCCCGGAAGGGGATGGCTTCTTCGTCTGCCGGGAAATAAGGAAGGAAAGTAATATCCCCATTATAATGCTGACGGCCCGGGGGGAAGAAAGCGACCGGGTTTTAGGCTTGGAGATTGGCGCTGATGATTATGTGATTAAACCTTTCAGCCCCCGGGAACTGACCGCCCGGGTCAAAGCCACTTTACGCCGCCAAGAATGGGACGCTTCCGGGAAAACGGAACGGTTAATTTATGGGGACCTGCTCATCGACCCCGGAGCGCGGAAAGTTTTCGTTGCAGAAACGGAGATCCCCCTCACCCCCAAAGAATTTGATTTATTAACGCTGATGGCGAAGAGTCCCTCCCGTGTTTTCAACCGCGACTTGCTCTACGAGATCGTTTGGGGAAACGATGCCCTAGGCGATGTCCGCACGGTTGATGTCCATATGACCAGGTTAAGAAATAAAATTGAAGAAAAGAGCAAGTACCGGTATCTGCACACGGTTTGGGGAATCGGTTACCGTTTTGAGGAAAAACCGCGATGAAGAATAAAATCGGAGTAAAATTAACTGCTTCCTATATCGTCATCATCCTGGTCGCCACCCTGATTCTGGGGCTTTTTTTTGCGGCGGCGGCCCGCCGGTTCTTATTTGCCGAAAAGCAGCGGGAACTGGTGCGGAAGGGTCAACAACTCGGCCAGACGGTAATCGGGCTATTTACCGGCGAAATGCCGCCGGAGACGGCGGAGAAGATCCTCGAGGTAACCGGGAACTATTTGGAAGCCCGGATTATCATTATGGATGCCAGCGGGAGAAGACTGGCGATGACCCCGGGGCTCGGCTGGCGGTGGGCCCGTCTCTCGCGGGCCGATTTCTCCCAGGTTATCTCCGGCCGGACAATTGTCCGGCGCGGTTATAACCCGATTTTAGAAGTCGAAGCAATCTTTGTCGGCACGCCTGTCAAAACGCAGACCGGGCAGATCACCGGCGCCGTTTTTTTAATTGCCCCCTTGACCATTGTCGGCAGGGTTATTAACGGCCTCTGGCAACTCGTTGCTTTGGCGTCCTTGATCGGGATCGTGATCGCCCTCCTGGTCGCCCTCTATCTCTCACAGTCCATTTCCACCCCTATTATTAAACTAAAAGAGGCGGCGGTTGCAATGGCGGAAGGGAACTTCCGGATCAGGGTCGGCCACCGTTCCGATGAAATCGGCGAATTGGCGGAGGCTTTCAATGTGATGTCCCACCGGTTAGGCCAAAGCATCGAAGCTTTGCGCCGGGAGAAACATAAAAGCGAGCGGATGTTGGCGGAGTTGTCGGAAGGGGTTTTGGCCGTCGACGAAAAAAGAAGAATCATGTTTATCAATGAGAAAGCACGGGAACTGTTGGGTTTAAAGCCCGTAACGGCCACCGGCTCCGCACAAGACCCGGCAGCCGGCGGCGAGCCGGATTTATTAACAATGGAAAGTTTTCCGGACCTCCGGGGGTTAATCAATACGGTGGCAGAGCACAAAACTTCGGAAAGTGCCGAAATTAATCTCCAGGAGAAAGTGACGGTCCTCGTTCATGCAACCCCGCTTCTCGACGGAGACCTGCTCTGGGGGATCATTCTGGTTTTCCAGGATATCTCGGCCTTGCGTAACCTGGAAATGATGCGGAAACAATTAATCGCCGACCTCTCCCATGAACTCCGCGCCCCGCTGACGATCATCCGGGGACAAACGGAGGCGCTCCTCGATGGCGTGATCGAGGAGGAAGCGACCAAGCAGACCTATTTGCTCAATATTCTCGAGGAGACGCTGCGCTTAAGTAAAATGGTCCGTGATCTGCTGGAGATCGCCCATCTGGACCGCGGTGCCCTGGCCCTGCAGAAGCAGGATTTTTGCCTCAAAAGCCTGGTTGCTTCCCTCTCTGAAAAATACCAGCCAATCGCCGGGGAGAAAAAGATTAAGCTGGCGGCTGACTTTCAAACTGCCCAAGATCATCTCATCGTCCATGCCGATCCAGCCCGGATCGAGCAGGTAATCAGAAATTTACTGGATAATGCGGTTCGCTTTACGCCCCCGGGCGGGCAGGTGTTAATCCGCCTGCAGAAACAGGAAAACGCGGCCACGGTGGAAGTATGCGATACCGGCCCGGGAATCCCGAAAGAGGAGCAGCCATTGATTTGGGAGCGGTTCTATAAAGTAAACAAAGCCCGGACCGCCGGCGAAGGCGGCGTCGGCCTCGGCCTGGCGATTGCCAAAGAAATTGTGCGCTCCTCAGGAGGGCAAATTTGGGTGAAGAGCGAAGAAGGGAAAGGCGCAATTTTCGGCTTTTCCTTACCAATTATAAAACAAAAGGCTTAAGAGATGCGCATCTCTCCGGACGGATGAGCGGTGCAGACGCGAGATCTCAATTGTTGAAACTCATTAAAAATTAATCGAGGTATTGACAATGAAAGGCTTTTTCCAACGCGTATACCAAATTGTTGCCCAAATACCGGAAGGGAAAGTCGCCACCTACGGCCAGATTGCGGCGCTCCTGGGCGAGCCGCGCAACGCCCGGGTCGTCGGTTGGGCGATGCATAAAGCCCCCCGCGCGCTGAACCTCCCCTGCCACCGGGTCGTCAACCAGGCGGGAACAATGGGCCCCGGCTACCTTTTCGGCCCCGGCGAACAACGGATGTTACTGGAGACCGAAGGCGTCACCTTTACCCCGGACGGGCGCATCGATCTGGAAAAACACCTGTGGGACCCATTTGAAAATTAAAAGCCAATTCCCCCGCGTCAACCTCAATTCCCCCTCTTTCCTCATAGAGTAGACAAAAAATGGTCTGTCTTCAACTTTCCATTTTGGGACATGTTTAGAATTTGTTTAGAAAGGGGTAGTATGATTTAAATAATACCTTGTTGGGCTTGGTAATCTTTATTCTGTTCATGTTGGTCCTCTCCGGCTGTGGAGGGAGTAAGAGTGGAAATGGTGGAGGTAATGGCGGAGGCAATGATGATCCGGTAATCGTCGATTTTGATGCCGAAGCCTTTAAAGGCACATCTTGGCGCTGCACCGCGTCGGGAGACCGTCCGCAAATTACCGTAAATATCAACGAGATAGCCAGTGAAATATCCGGCGCTTACTATTTTAGCGGATCAGTGGAATGTTCTACCACGGGGACAATGACTATAACCGGAGAAGAAGAAGAAGATTTAGAAGTTCTATGGAAGCATATTTGTTTAATGGCAACTGAAATAGAAGGAGAACAATATATCATCTTTATGGTTGCTGCCACCAACGATGACGGCGATTACATCCAAATCAACGGTTATATCGAGTCAAGTAACCCGAATACCGTAATTGTAAACATTTTGGTAGTGAACAACTACGAATACGACTCAGATGAAACTTCGGAGATCGTCAAATTTAATAAAGTACTTTTGATCTAATCAAAAACCTTAAAACATTAGACATTAAAACTTCTTGACTGTTAAGCTGAAATATAAACTGCTAATAATGTAGAACAAATTAAAAAAGTTAGTTGCCGCCAACGGCAACTAACTTTTTTTTACCCATCATCATCTGCCCCTTTTCGTGTTGAACTGTTTTGTGGTAATCAGCCATGTTGTAATCAAAACCTGCTGTTGCTGCGCCTGGATTACAGTCCTATGAATTGGGTAGAAGGAATTGGCAGCGAACGACAAGAAATAAATACGCATTATTGCAAAGAATATAACCCAGGAAAGGAGGAAGCCTTCTTGTACGAAAAGTATGTGATCAGCCAACCCAAAGAAATTTTTGACTACCTTTATCACGCCAAGCCGGACGAACCCTTCCACATCTTCATGAACAAAGAATTGGTCCCCGAAGCCACGGTCTCCGTTGATGTCTTTTACCGGACAGAACTCCCCAAAGTCAACCCCACTTGCGAAATGCATTCCCATCCCACGCCACAGCTTTTGCTGTTTGCCGGGAAAGAAGGAACCTTTGAAGTCAAAG